>CABSAB010000098.1 GCA_902475515.1 uncultured Eubacteriales bacterium
CCGCCAATACAGCACCAAAAGCCCCAGCACCGCCGCCATGACCACAAAGACCCAGGTGATGGAGATGCCCTTGACCCGGGAGCTTCTGGTCTGGAAATAGCCCTCGGGCAGCTCCATGGAAATGGTCAGGGAATCATAGGCCATCCGGGCGGAAACCGCCCCGGAGAACACGGTCTCCGTCACGGAAAGTCCCGTCTCCTGCTCCGAAAGCTCCCCATAGTAGCCGCTCAGGACCTGGACCCGGGGGGGCTCCTCGGGCAGCTTCTGCAAAGCGACCTGGAACGTACACGCCCCCACCTGCCGGGCCCACCGGGAGCTGAGGAACGAAAGCTCGTACCGGTCCGCCTCCGAGCTGGCGTCCTCCTGGGCGGGAACGGTATAGGTGATCAAAAAGGTCTGGGTCCCCAGAAAGCCCTTCCGGTTTTTCAGCACCACGTCCACCCCCTGATCGGAGGAGACGGTCTTAAACCGGCAGTCCGCCACGGACACGCGGCTTACCTCCCGCTCCGCCAGGGGCACGGTGACCTCCTCGGTGGAGGTGGTGAACGTCAGCTGCATGGTCATGGTCACCTGGGTCTTGCCCGTCTCTGCCACATCCGCATTGACGCTCACGCTGTCCACCTGATAGTCCGCCAGGGCCGGGACCAGGAACAGGCCTATAAAAAACAGGGAGAAAAAGAACTTTTTCATCTGTCACACTCCAACTTGATGGCGAAAAACGACAGCTTTCCGCCTATGGGCTGCGGCGGTGCCTGCGCACATCCGCCCATTTCCTGATAAGAATAGCACATTTGCGGCATAAATACAATAAAAGCGACGGATTTTTCCACCGCTCCGCCGGAACTGGGTGATTTTCCCTGCCCCTGCGGGTTTATTTTGACATTTCCGTGCTTTTCGGTTACTATGTTGGACAAGGAAATCCGAGGAGACTGAATCTATGAAACAACTGTACAGAAAACACCGGGAATTCATTCTGTATGCTGCGTTCGGAGCCGGCACCGTGGCGGTGGATGTGGGGCTGTACGCCCTTTTGGTGGAATCCGCCGGCATTCAGATGGCCAGCTTCTGGGGCTGGCTGGGCTCGGTGCTCTTTGCTTTTGTGACCAATAAATATTTCGTCTTTTGCACCGGCCCGGAGGGCAAGGCCGCCTTTTTCCGGGAATTGTCCGAATTTGCCCTGGGCCGGCTCCTTTCCATGCTCATCGAAGTGCTGGGGGTGGACCTGCTGGTGCGGCGGGGCTTTGACCGCCCGCTGCTGGGCGTCACCGGCGGCACGGCCAAGCTCCTGATCACAGGGATCGTGATTCTGGTGAATTATCTGGTGAGCAAATTCTTGGTATTCCGGGAGGTGCAGTCATGACCCAGGACGAACGTTTCATGGAGGAGGCTTTGCTTCTGGCGGCGGAGGCCGCGGCGGAGGGCGAGGTGCCCATCGGCTGCGTGGTGACGTTGGAGGACCGGATCGTGGGCCGGGGCCGGAACCACCGGGAGACCGGGAAAAACGCCCTGCATCATGCCGAAGTTCTGGCCATCGACGAGGCCTGCCGGACCCTCTCCGGCTGGCGGCTGCACCAGTGCCGGCTGTATGTGACCCTGGAACCCTGCCCCATGTGCGCCGGGGCCATTATCAACGCCCGGATTCCCGTGGTAGTCTACGGGGCCAAGGACCCCAAGGCAGGCTCCCTCTCGTCCATTGTCAAGCTCTTTGATCTGCCGTATAACCACCACCCCCAGGTGATCGCCGGAGTGCTGGAGGACCGGTGTGGGGAGATCCTCCGAAATTTCTTCCGGGACCTGCGGCAGAAAAAGCGTCTGGAGCAGGCCCTCCGGGACCCCGGCAAACCGGGCCAAAATCATTGACAAATCGGACATTTCGGGATATGATATATAAGATATGGAATTCTAACCGCAAGTCCCGGCAAAGGGACTTCCCCCGCCAGTGAAAGGAACGGTATCATGAAGGGAATTATTCTGGCCGCGGGAAAGGGCACTCGGCTCTATCCCATCACCCGGCCTGTTTGCAAACCGCTGCTGCCGGTATATGATAAACCCATGATCTACTACCCCCTGTCGGTGCTGATGACCGCGGGCATCCGGGATATCCTGGTCATCGTCCCGCCGGACGATATGGCGCCTTTTGAAAGCCTCCTGGGCGACGGCAGCCGGCTGGGCATCCACATCGAATATCTGGAGCAGAAGGTCCAGCTGGGCATTGCCGACGCGTTCCGCATCGGCCGGGACTTCATCGGCGATGACTCTGTGTGCCTTGCCCTGGGGGATAACATCTTCTACGGCCCCGCCTTCCGGCGGAAGCTCCGTACCGCCATGGAGCATCACGAGGGCGCCACCATCTTCGGCTACTATGTGTCCGACCCCAGAGCCTTTGGCGTGGTGGAGTTCGATGGAAACGGCAAGGCCATCTCCATTGAGGAAAAGCCCACCCATCCCAAGTCCAACTATATCGTGCCGGGCCTGTATTTTTACGACAACCATGTCATCGAGATTGCGGACAAGATCGAGCCCTCCGCCCGGGGGGAGTTGGAGATCACCGCCGTAAACAACGAGTACCTGAAGCACGAGATGCTCCATGTGGTGACGCTGGGCGATGAATACACCTGGTTCGACACCGGAAACGCCGACAGCCTCTACGAGGCGGCAGGCTCCATCCGGGCTGCCCAGCGCAGCGGCAAGATGATCGGCTGTCTGGAGGAGACCGCGCTGCGGAACGGCTGGATCGACGCCACCCAGATGCTCGCCATTGCCGAGGATATGGAAAAGACCCGTTACGGCCAATACCTCATGGCCATCGCCGGGGATCTGGACTGAGTTCTGAAAAAGCCTCTGGCTTTTTCGGGAGAAGAACGATTGCGCGTGGAAGCGGGAGCAGGAAATGAAGGATTTTGAAACAAAACCCCTGTACGAACTGGGGAAACGGCTGTTTGACCTGGCAGTTTCCCTGGTGGCGGTGGTGGTGCTGTCTCCGGTGCTGGGCATCATCTGCCTGTTGATCCTGGCCGAGGACGGCGGTCCGGTGCTCTACCGGGCAAGCCGGGTGGGGCGGTACGGAAAGCCCGTCCGGGTCTATAAGTTCCGCAGCATGCGGAAAAACGCCGACCGGCTGGAGGATCACCTCTCCCCGGAGGAGTTGGAGGAGTACCGGAAAAACTACAAGCTGGAAAAGGACCCCCGGATCACCAGGGTGGGGGCATTCCTGCGAAAGACCAGCCTGGACGAGCTGCCCCAGCTGTTTAACATCATCGCCGGGAGCCTCTCCCTGGTGGGCCCCAGGCCCGTGCTCCAGGAGGAGACGGAGCTGTATGGGGACGACCGGGACCTGCTCCTTTCCGCCAAACCCGGGCTTACGGGCCTTTGGCAGTCCCGGGGCCGCAGCAACATCACCTATGAGGATGGGCAGCGGCAGGCATTGGAATTACAATACGTCAGGACCCGCTGCTTTTCCCTGGACCTGAAGATCCTGGTCTGGACCGTGGGGGCTGTGATCCGCATGGACGGTGCGGGATAATGGAGGACACTATGACCTATGACTATCTGGTGGTGGGGGCCGGCTTTTTCGGAGCGGTCTTCGCCCACGAGGCCACATCCCGCGGCAAGACCTGCCTGGTCATCGACCGCCGGGACCACATCGGCGGCAACTGTTATACCGAGGACCGGGAAGGTATCCAGGTCCATAGGTACGGCGCGCACATTTTCCACACCTCCAGCAAGGCGGTCTGGGAGTATGTGAACAAGCTGGGGGAGTTTAACCACTATATCAATGCCCCCATCGCCAACTACAAGGGCGAGATCTATAACATGCCCTTTAATATGAATACCTTCAGCCGCCTCTGGGGCATTTCTACCCCGGCAGAGGCCCAGGAAATCATCCGGCAGCAGCGCGGCGCTGTGACGGACCCCAAAAATCTCGAGGAGCAGGCCATCTCTCTGGTAGGCGAGGATATCTACCGGAAGCTGGTCAAAGGCTACACCGAGAAGCAGTGGGGCCGGAGCTGCGCGGAGCTGCCGTCTTTCATTATCCGGCGGCTTCCGGTGCGGTTCACCTACAATAACAACTATTTCGACGATCCCTATCAGGGCATCCCCAAGGCGGGCTATACGGCCCTGTTTGAGAAGCTCCTCGCGGGTGTTGAGGTCCGCCTGGGCTGCGATTATCTGAAGGACCGGGACAACCTCCGCGCCATGGCACAGGAAGTCATCTACACCGGCCCCATCGACCAGTATTTTGACTATTGCTACGGCCCCCTGCAATTCCGGTCCCTCCGGTTTGAGACGGAGGTACTGGATATGGAGAACTTCCAAGGGAACGCCGTGGTCAATTACACCGACCGGGAGACCCCTTACACCCGCATTATCGAACACAAGCACTTCAACTTCGGCACCCAGCCGAAAACAGTCATCACCCGGGAGTATCCCGCCGATTGGCAGGTGGGGGACGAGCCCTATTACACCGTCAACGACGAGAAAAACAACGCTCTCTATCAGAAATATGCTGCCCTTGCGGCGCAGGAGGACGGCGTCCACTTCGGCGGACGGTTGGGGGAATATCAATACTACGACATGGACAAGGTCATCGCCTCGTCCCTGAAGCTGTGTGAGAAACTGCTATGAATATCAAACTGATCGTGGCCGCCCATAAGGCCTACCGGATGCCGGAGGACCCCATGTACCTGCCCCTCCATGTGGGAAAAGCGGGCAAGGACCTGGACCTGGGCTATCAGGGGGATGATACCGGGGAGAACATCTCCGAAAAGAACCCCACCTTCTGCGAGCTCACCGGGCTCTACTGGGCCTGGAAAAATCTCGACGCAGACTATATCGGCCTTTGCCATTACCGGCGGCACTTCCGTGGAACGCCCGGGCGGGATAAATGGAACTGCATCCTGACCCAGCCCCAGGCGGAGGCGCTTTTGGCGGACACCGATGTCCTGCTGCCCCGGCGGCGGAACTACTATATTGAAACGGCCTATTCCCAGTACATCCACGCCCATCCGGTGGAGGGGCTGGACCTGGCCCTCTCTCTGGCGGCGGCCTGCGGGCCGGCATACGCAAAGGCCGTGGAGACCGTCAAAGGCCGCACCTGGGTGCACATCTACAATATGTTCCTCATGAAGCGGGAGATTTTTGACGGCTACTGCGATTGGCTGTTTGACATTTTGTTCCAGGCGGAGGCGCAGTTGGACATCTCCGGCTACAGCGCCTATGACCGCCGGGTCTTCGGTTTCCTGGGCGAGCGGCTGCTGGACGTGTATCTCCTGGCGAACGGCATCCCCTACCGGGAGGTGCCGGTGATGTTTATGGAGCAGCAGAACTGGCTGAAAAAAGGCGGCGCGTTTCTGCGCCGGAAGTTCTTTGGAAGAAAAGAGGAACCCCATGGGTAACACGCTGCGGGACCTCCAGCTCCGGGAGCTGGAGATCGTCCGGGACATTCTGGAGATCGCGAAGCGCCATGATCTCACGATCTTTATGATCGGCGGCACTCATCTGGGGGCCGTGCGCCACAAGGGGTTCATCCCCTGGGATGACGATGTGGACCTGGCCTTCCCCCGGGAGGACTACGAGACCTTCTTAAAAGTTGCCCCGGCGGAGCTGAAAAACGGCTATAGCCTCCGGCACTTTACGACGGACCCGGGCATGCCCTATTACCCCGCCCAGGTGGTAGACCCGTCCTTTGAGATTCTGGATACCTCCGCCCAGGTGGAGAAGATCCGCTGGGCCTGGGTGGACCTGTTCCCCATCGACGGAATGCCTGCCGGAAGGGCGGCATTTTTCATTCAAAAATACCGGCTGCTGTATCTCCGCATGATGCTGAAATTCAGTCAGTTTTCCACTGTGGTGGCAGTGAATTTGAAGCACCGCCCCTTCCACGAGCGCGTACTTGTGGCCCTGGGGAAGCATTTGCATCTGGAAAA
>CABSAB010000099.1 GCA_902475515.1 uncultured Eubacteriales bacterium
GTGCTCTGGACGGCATTCGTGCTGCCTTCGACGCAGGGCTTACCCCCGTGAAGCTCAATACTGTACTCATCGGCGGGTTCAATGACGATGAGATCACGGATTTTGTGGACCTCACCCGGGACCGCCCCCTGGAGCTTCGCTTCATCGAGCTTATGCCCATGGGCGGGCAGTTCGGAAAGGAAGCCTATGTGCCCGGCAGCCGGGTGCTGGAGGCTGTGCCGGAGCTGCGGGAGATCCCTCAGGACGGCGGCGTGGCAAGACTTTACCGCCTGCCGGAGGGACTGGGCCGTGTGGGCCTGATCTCCCCCCTGAGCCGTCATTTCTGCGGCAGCTGCAACCGTCTCCGCCTCACCAGCGAAGGGAGATTAAAGCCCTGCCTGCACTCAAACCAGGAGATTCCTGTCCGAGGGAAGCATGGACAGGAACTGCTGGATATCCTGAAAACGGCGGTTTGGGAAAAGCCGAAAATGCACGGGACCCTGGATGCGGAGCATCTCAGCGAGGCGGGCCGGACCATGAATACGATTGGAGGATAACAATGGCGATCACAGAGGATTTCACCCATTTTGACGACCAGGGCAACGCCCGGATGGTGCACGTCGGGGATAAATCGGTCACAAAGCGCACCGCCGTGGCGGCGGGCCGGGTCCTGATGAACCAAAAGACCTTTGAGCTGGTCCGCAGCGGCGGTGTGAAAAAGGGCGATGTGCTTACCGTGGCCCAAATCGCGGGGATCATGGGGGCCAAGCGCACCCCGGACCTGATCCCCATGTGCCACCCGATCCTGCTTTCCGGGGTGGACCTGGAGTTGAGCCTCAATGAGGAGATGTGCTCCGTGGATATCCTGGCCACCACCACCTGCACCGGCAGTACCGGCGTGGAGATGGAGGCATTGACCGCTGTCAGTACGGCGGCCCTGACGGTCTACGATATGTGCAAGGCCGTTCAGCGGGATATGGTCATTGACGATATCCGCCTTTTGAAGAAATCCGGCGGCCAGTCCGGCGATTTTGTAAGGGAGGAAGACTGATATGGACCTGACAGCCGCGGTCATCACCGTCAGTGATAAGGGGAGCCGGGGCCTCCGGGAGGACACCTCCGGGCCGGCCCTGGTGCGTATGCTGGAGGAAAACGGCTATACCGTCTCCTATACCGCCATGGTCCCGGATGAGCGGGAGACCATAAAAAAAGAGCTTCTGCACTGTTCCGATACGTTGGGCCTTTGCCTGGTGCTCACCACCGGCGGCACGGGCTTTTCTCCCCGGGATGTGACCCCTGAGGCAACGGAGGAGGTCCTGGAACGCCGGGCTTCCGGCATTCCTGAGGCCATGCGTGCCGAGAGTATGCGCATCACCCCTATGGGCTGCCTGTCCCGGGAGACGGCGGGTATTCGGGGGAAAACCCTCATCATCAACCTGCCCGGCAGCAAAAAGGCATCTACAGAGAATTTCGCCGCCGTCATAAAGCCTGTCCGCCACGGCATCGAGGTCCTGCGGGGCGAAAGCAGCGACTGTGCCCGGATCCACGAGAAAGGAGCGCATCACCATGGCTAAGGTACTTGCCGTCTGCATCAGCGAGGTGCGGGGCATTCAGAAACATCCCATTGAAGAAGCAGAGCTTCGGGCGGGACACGGTATCGTGGGCGACGCCCATGCCGGGGATTGGCACCGCCAGGTGTCCCTGCTTGGCATTGAGAGCGTCAATAAGCTCCAGGAGAAGATCACCCTGCAATTGAAAGCCGGTGACTTTGCCGAGAACATTCTGGTGGAGGGCATTTGCGTATATAAGCTCCCTGTGGGCACTAAGCTCAAAATCGGCACCGCCCTGTGTGAGGTTACCCAGATCGGCAAGACCTGCCATAACGACTGTGCCATCCGCAAAGCGGCAGGAGACTGCGTCATGCCCCGGGAGGGCATTTTCGTCCGGGTGTTGGAATCCGGCCGCGTGAAGCCGGGTGACGAGCTTTCCGTCGCAGAGGCCTGACATACTTGCAAAATTCGCGGAGATATCCTATAATAGCCTCATCAAACAGGCGGCCGCTCCGCCGGAAATCGAGGCTGTTATGAGGGCAAGAAAACGCCGGGCATATCTGGAATATTTTCATAAGAACGCCGCCGGGGAGTATGTGTACGCTGGAGATTTGTATGAATTTCAGGGAGATGCACGCATCCGCCGGCGGGCCCTGATCCGCCTGTGGACCTGTTTGGGCGCAGCGGCGGCTCTGACGGTCCTGGGCGCCTGTATTCCGGTGCCGGGACTGACAGGGACCTGGTATATCCTGATCCCCTATGTGGCGTCTGTCATTGCGCTGTTTTCGGCCCTTTGGTCCCTGGGCGAAATCACTGCCGGCGGGGAGCCCCTGCGGGAGTATATTTATGAAAAAGCACGAAAACGTCTGCGGTTTCGCATGATCCTCGCGGCCGCCTGCGCGGTGCTGGCGTTGGTGGGAGAACTGGTGTTTTCCCTGCCCCGGGGCATCACTGCCTCAGGGGGACTGTTCTTGGGCTGGGAAGCAGTCTCCGCCGGGGCTGCAGGCCTTGGGACTTTCCAGCTGTCCCGCCTCCACTGGAGCAAGCGGAAGGAAGAATAAGCAAATAAAAACTGCCATCGGAAGGACGTTCCGGTGGCAGTTTTGCGTTATTCGGATTTCGGTTTCGTTTGGATAAACCGCAGGGAAGCGTCAAAGGAGCGCTCCGCCAGGGTATTTTTTCGCATTTGATGGAGCCCCAGGCATTTTTGCAGGAGCACATCCTTCAGAATATCCTCCGCCCACCAGGGGTTCTTTACGAATACCGGCCCCAGGCAGTTGGTGTAGATCAGGTTCTTGTACCGTGCGCCTTCTGCACCGCTGCTGTTGTTACCGTGACCGTAGAGGACTGTGCCCAGGGGCGTTTTTGCCTCCACATCGGCCATCTGGACCTGCGCGCCGATGATCTCCTGCTGGGTGCCGTGAATGCGGAAATGCAGATCGTCCCCCCAGACGTATTGCCGCTCTCTGGCGGTCATGTCCAAAAGGCCAAGCCCCTCCACGGTCTCGCCGCTCTCCCGGAGAATGGTTTTCCCGAACAGCAGCCCTGTGGTGCCCAGGGCGGTGATATAGCCGCCCCGGTCTAAATATGCCTCCAGCGCCGCCCGTTGGCGCTCCAGCGCGGGCTTTAAATAGGCGAAGATTTTGATCTCCCCGGGCAGGAAGATCAGCAGGTCCAGGTCGTCAAAGGGAATATCGTCGTCAAAGGATTCCATCCGGAATACCTCCGTCTCCACGCCCAGATTCTCCCCCGCGCGGACCAGGGCCTGGACACTGCCACGCTCGCCGTGCAGATTCAGTAGGTCCGGATACATCCAGCCGATGCGCAGCTTATCCATTGGCGTCCCCTCCATACTGTTTGAAGTAGTCCCGAAGCAGCTCACAGTGCTTGGTGTTGGTGAGGAAATAGGCCACATCCGCCTCGATCTCGTCCAGCTTGCCTGTGATGGTCTCCAGGTCGTTGGTCTCCAGCACCGTGACCCGGTCCTCCGGCGCCCCGGCGTAGATCATGCGGTAGGCCAAATCATAGCACACCGTGGTGGAAAAGGCCACATAGTCCGTCACGCCGCTTTCCACCACCGGAGCAAAGTCGCAGTCAAAGAAGTAAAAGCTGCCGCCGTAGTAGGGGTAGAAATCCGCTACCTCGTGCAGTCCCACGAACACCGCCTTTTTGCGCTTGTCCGCGGCGATCACGTCCAGTTGGGTCTGGAGGGCCTCAGGGTTTTCCTGCTTGCCCTGGAGATAGTGGATTTCCTTGCCGTGGAAGAAATAATCGTCCACATGGGTGGCGGGATTCACAAAGGTGGAAAATGCGTGGGCCAGCTGCCCATCCTCCAGTCCGAAGTGCCGGCAGATGGCAATGGCCATGGCATAGTTATAGATGTAAAAGGGATTGCGGTAGCTGGCAGAAAATTCCGCGCCGCCGCAGCGGAACGTACCTGCCGCAAAGTCGATATCCGTCACCAGCACCTCCGGCGTGTCCTCGGAGCCATGGCCACAGTGGGTGCAGGCAAAGGGGCCGATGCTGGCCAGGTTATAATGCCGGTATGCAATAGGGTGTCCGCATTTGGGGCAGGGGAGCGTCACGGCGTAGAGCCCCTTGCGGGTATAGCTTTTTTCGTTTTTCGCCAGGCTAAAATAGACTGCGTTTCCGGCGCAGTGCTCCAGGGCCTTGCTTCGGGGCTCCTCGTTGTTGAGGTACAGGGTCATATCCTGCCCGATGGCGCCTTGGAATTTCCGGAAGATAAAATCCGGGTCCCCGTTGCGCTGGACCTGATCCTTCTCCAGATTGGTGATGCCCATATGCTGGCCGGGCAGGACCTTCCGAATGTGGGGGAAGCTCCGCTCGTCGATCTCCAGCACCAGGAATTCCGCCCGGAGCCGTCCGCCCAGGGTGGAGTTCTTGATGAGCGCCGTAGCCACGCCACCCATCATATTGGCGCCCTCAGCGTTGCAGGCCACGGTCTTACCGGCGGACTGCAGCGTGTGGCGTACCAGGTTGGTGGTGGTGGATTTTCCGTTGGTGCCGGTAATAAAGATCACCTTTCCGTAGTCGATCCCCTGAAAATGCGCAACGAAATCTGGCATCAGCCTGGTGGCGATCCCGCCGGAGTAATTGCTCCCCCGCTGGGGCGCGATGCGGCCGATTAACGCCGCGATCAGCTTACAAAGCCATAAGGTCAGTATAAATTTCATAGAGGGCTAGTCCCTTCCATAGTGATTTTCATGGATCCATACACTATACAATTTTACCAGAAATCGCAGAAGGATTCAAGCACAATGACGAAAAATTCGAAGATTCTACATAATGGAACCTCCGGTTTTCGCCGGAGCGTAAAAACGCGGCCCCCATAAAGCTTATTGCAACCGCCCGGCCCCTGTGCTACAATATACCCACAAGGAGGAGCGTCCATGGATAGACAAAAGCACATTGCCGCCCTGGCGGAGAATCAGGAGGATCAGCTGCTGCTCAGCCAGATCTGGGACCGCTTCTCGTCCGGCGTTCGCAGGAATATCCCCACGGCCACCGCCTTTCTCTCCGGCCGGGAGCAGATTCTGGCGGAACGGCTCGTGACCCGGGCCCACTTGGGGGAGCCGGTCTTTTTCGGCGGCGTCCCCAGTGCTGAACGAAAAGTCCTGTGCCATGTGCCGGACTACTATGAGCCCCAGGAATATCTCATGAGCGAGGACGGTCCCGTCTCCGCCTTGCGGGTCAGCTTTTCTGCCTACGACACTCTAAACCACCGGGATTTTCTCGGCAGCCTCATGGGCCAGGGGATCAAACGGCAGGTTTTGGGGGATATTTTCCCCGGGGAGCACAGCTGCGATATCCTGGTCCTCCGGGAGATGGCGGACTATCTCTGCCGGGAGCTGACCCATGTGGGCCGGGCAAAGGTGGAGACGCAGGAGATCGCACTCTCGGAAATCTCTGTGCCGGAGCAGAAGGTGAAGGTCATCACCGACACCGTGGCCTCCCTGCGGCTGGACAGCGTCATGGCCTCGGGCTTTCAGCTGGGCCGCAGCAAGGCGGCCACCTATATCAACGGCGGCAAGACAGAGGTCAACCATATCCCCGTGGAAAAGCCCGACGCCATGGTGTCGGAGGGGGATGTGATCTCCGCCCGGGGCCTGGGCAAGATCCGGGTCAAGACTGTCAAGGGCCAGACGAAAAAGGGCCGTACAGCCCTGGTGCTGGAGAAATATCTATAAACCGTTCATAGGGAGGAACAACAATGATCACGTCCATTTGGACCGCCCCCGGAGAGGACTGCCCCGCCGCAAAGGAGCTTCGGCGGCAGGTTTTTTCAGCACACAGATGCGGCTGAGCTT
>CABSAB010000100.1 GCA_902475515.1 uncultured Eubacteriales bacterium
CCAGACTTTCCACGGTACTGGAGCGCCCAGAGGCTCCAGCCGCTTCAGCTCCTCCAGGGCTGCCTGAGTTTCTTCCTCGCCGCAGTGGGCCAGTTGGGCGGCTTCGGATATGTTGCCGGTAAAAAAACCGTGTTCGTCCAGAGAGTCGATCAGCACAGTAAGGACCCGCAGCCGGGTGCCGGAATAGTTGCCCTCCAAAAGCTGCTGTTTCAAATATGCACCAAGGGAATCATCCTGGGCAGCGGGAATGGGCTGGGTGGCGGTATCCTCGGTATAGTAGGCCCGGTTCTGCCGGTCCCCCTGGGATAGCCAGCGGAAACGATCTGCGATATCATCTGTCTGAAATTCGGACACCGGCTCCAGAAGTTCCACCATGGGGTTTTCATAGGACAGCTCGGAAAGATAGGTCCGCAGCTCCTGCAAGCCGTATTGGAGTACTGTCATGGATGCGATCATCTGCGGGGAAACTGTCTGAGTTTGCCGCAGATCTAACGCCATTTTCACAAGTTATCCCCCCTTACCTATAGTTGCTGCAAGTTTCGTGCCAAGATTATACCCAACATAACATGAGCTGTGGTTTTTTGCAAGATAGGAAATACGCGCAAAAAGGGGGCGTCCGAAAATCGGACGCCCCCGCGGGATTGGACATAAGGTCAAATCTGCTTGATGACCTTACCCAGATTCATCACAAACTCCACATGGGACAGGGCCTCAAAGGTCTCGTCGATGGGATCCTTCACGGCGATGATATTGGCCTGCGTTCCTGCCGCGATGGAGCCGATTCGGTCCTCCGCCTTGCAGAATTTCGCGGCGTTGATGGTAGCTGCGTCAATGACCTGAGAGACGGACAGTCCCGCCCGGTGTAAAAGCTGCAACTCCCGGACCGGCATCGTGGCAACGTGGGGCTGGGACTCCATCCGCATGGTGTCCGTGCCCACGCAGACTATGCCACCTTTTCTGATAAACCGGGCGGTGTTATCCACCACGGTATTTTCCTGTTCGTCTAAATCTATCTTAGGCATAGGAGGCATATTTTTCGGCATGGGAGGTGGGGTGGCCCCCTTAGGCATGGGCGGCCGTGGCGCTTTGATGGTGCAGAGGGTGGGACAAACCACTACACCCCGAGATACCATCCGGTCCAGTAGTTCATCAGGCATATGGTCCGTGGGCATATGGGCAAACTCCGGAATGCCTGCCTCCAGCAGCCGGGGTACCAGGTCGGAATCCAACACATGGGCTGTGCACCATACGCCGCGGGCCTTAGCGGTGTCTGCGATGGCTTTGAGCTTTTCCACGGACAGAACGGAGCTTTTGCCGTCCATGCCCCGGCCGACGCTGGTCTTAATGCCGTCACAGCCCATATCGATGAGTTCGTTGACTGCGTTTTTGGCATCCTCCGGAGTCTTGCAGCCGTAGCCGGTCTCGGCACCGTCGCTCATCACATGGTTCAGCCCGTGCCACTGTGCCACAAACCGACCGCAGGTGAGACACTCGGCGGATTCCGGGTCATCTTGGATCGTTTTCCGGTAGGCGAGAAATTCCTGGGTGGGGTGTTCGGTTTTGTCGTTGCCGATTCCCAGATCCCGCACAGTGGTGACGCCTGCTTGGGCCCAGCTGCGGAGGGCACGGTCGTTGTATTCGATGTCTCCGGTGACGATGTGCATATGGGCATCAATGAATCCGGGCAGCACCGAGGCATAGCCGGACATATCATAAACTTCATCAGCGGAATCAAAGCTGCCGATTCCGGAAATCACACCGTCCGCTACCAGAATGTCGGCAGTCTTTCCGCCGAATATGTTCGAATTTTTGAGTAGTGTCCGCATTTCATACACCTCTTATCGATGGACAATATGCGTGTGGGGCATGGGCCCCCATTTGTCGGGATTGCTGCCCTCATCGGGATTGAAAGAGGAAATGCGGGGCGGCTCATCCGGGGGATAGTAGGGAGAGGGCGTTCTCCGGCAGTCGGGGCATTCCAAAAAGTCCTTGTGGTAGGGTGTCCGCAGCCAGCAGATGGGCCGCAGCTTCAAAATCTTCCACTCTCCGTTTTCCTTGACGAACTCATTATCGTATTTGCCTGCGATCCAGAAGGCGGTGTCCTTCTTCGTCTTGGTCTCGGGATCGAACACCCGGTTGGTATGAGGCCCAAAGATGTGCCACTGCCCCCAAGCGTGGGTGCCGTCTTCGCTGATCTCGATCATGGGGGAGGAGATGGTGAGCATCAAAAGCAAGAAAGCGCGGTCTGTATTTGTATTGGACATCTCCCCGGCCTTGGGGGTGGTGTCGATCATGTTGCCGTGTTTGTCCATCCGGCGGCCCATGGTGTACCAAACCCGCTTGACGTGCTCCTGACCTTTATAGGCGCCGGAATCCATGATTTCCACTCGAACATCCTCGTTGGTGTGACTCCAAAGGTCGTCCCACACGTCGGCAATTTTGCCGTTTTCCATATAGAAGATGTAGCGGCTCATGAGGTTCTGTACCTCCACCGCGTCTGTGTGGCGGGAGAGGCGGGTGACCTCCTTCTCCAGTTCTTCGATTTTTTTCAGCAATGTTTTTTCGTCCATGCTAAAATCTCCTTTCAAATGGTTGTTCGCTGAGGGAATGCTTCTGCCGATATATGGTGCAATTTTCATGCCAAGTTTTTTCGCTGGGCAATTTAAACTGGCACAAAGTTTGCAATGTATAAGGCGTCAGAAAAAACGAAAGGAGAATCTGAAATGAAAAGAAGAATACCTGCATTCCTGCTGGCGCTTGCAATGCTGCTTGGCGCAATGACCGGCTGTGGCAGTCTGAAGTCTGGGGCGTCCGCTTCGGAGGACAGCTCTGCTTCGGTGTCCCAGCCGGAGGTGACAGCAGCTCCGGAACCCGACGTCCCTGCCGCTGTGGCAGAATCTGTGTCTGCTGCAGAAGCTTCGGAGACCTATGAAAAGGTTCCGGTGGAGCTTCCCTTTGCAGACGGCGAAAGCATCAGTATGTTCCTGCTGATTCCACCGTTTATTTCCTCCATGCTGGAGAAAACCACAGACTTGACCGTTCTGGGCGAGCTGGAGCGGCGCACCGGCCTCAGCTTTGATGTGACTGCGGGCAACTACATCGATGGCAGTACTGAAGTAAATCTGCTGATCGCATCGGGCAGCTATCCCGATATCATCAATCACGCCGATCTGTACTCCGCCGGAATGGAAGCGGCGCTGGAACAGGAAATCATCATCGACCTTTACGACCGCATTATGAACGATATGCCCAATCTGCTGGCCTCGCTGAAGGCATATGATGTGGACGCCATTAAGCAGATGACCACCGTCAGCGGACGGATCGGCGCCTTCCCGCAGATCCATCAGGAGCCGTATGTAGACAGCTTCGCCATCGGCTACAACCTGGATGTGATGGAGGAGCTGCAGCTGGATACCCCGGCTACCTTTGATGAATTCCACGATGTGCTGACGGAAGTGAAAGCCCAGAAGGGACTGCAATACGGCCTTTCCAACCAGGGAGCGGATGCCGCCCTCATGCAGGGAATGAATCTTCCCGTATTCGGAAGCCGAGGAACGGGTATTGAGGGCTTCCGGGTGGTGGACGGCGTTGTGGAATACGGTGCCACAACGGAGGAAATGCGCGCCTATCTGGAAATGATGACCCAGTGGTTCCGGGAGGGACTGATCTATTCGGATTTCATGTCCTACGAGGACTTTCAGCAGACCAACATGGTGGCTGCCGGTACGCTGTTCGGTAATGGCAGCATCAATGCTCAGACCCTGGGCGAGGCGGCAAATAACGGTGTCCGTGTAACCGCGATTCCCTACCTGACGGAACATGAGGGGGACGAGATCAAGCTGAAAGGTTCCGGCGAGATCGTCCGAAGCCAGGCTTGGTCTGTTTCTACAGCTGCTTCCGAAGAAACGGTGGATTTGATCTGCCAGCTGGTGGACTACATTTTCTCCGAGGAGGGGACACTTCTCTTCAACTACGGCGTAGAAGGGGAGGGCTTCACCTTGGATGAAAACGGCGAGCCCCAGTGGAGTGACCTTGTGATGAATTATGACGGCGGCTACACCACTGCGGCGGTGCTCTATGCCACGGCTACACCTTCTGAGTATATCTGCGGCATCTATGACGACGCCAAATTCAACTTCAGCTATACCGAGGAGCAGATCGCGTGTCAGGATATCATCGACCACTCCAGCACCGGCGAATATGACTTCCCCATCGGCGCGGACAATGTCATGACCACGGAGGAATCCTCGGAAGCTGCCGCCATTGCCGGAGATCTCGGTACCTATATTTCCGAGACTGCCCTCAGTTGGATCTGCGGCCAGAGTGTGCTGGATGATGCAGCCTGGGAGAGCTATCTTGCCAACTGCGAAGCCATGAATGTACAGGGCCTGATAGAGATTTATCAAACTGTTTATGACCGGTTTATGGACGCCTGAGTGTACGGTTTATACACATTACAAATAAAGAAAGGAACCATGACTATGAAAAGAAAGCTATTTGCGATGCTGCTTGTCTGCTCGATCCTGGCAGGGGTTCTTGCCGGATGCAGCGGCGCAAGCGCATCCACTGTCTCAGATTCCGCATCCGCCGCGGCGCCGGAGACCGCCGCCCCAACCGCGTCCCCGGCGGAGGAAGAACCTGTTTCCGCCCAGGAGGAGGTCGTAAGCGCAGAACCGGAAGGCCCAGTGGAGTTTGAACACTTGGTGGACTTCCCGCTGGAGGAACCTTTCTCCATTTCCGTGAGCATGTCCACCACACCGAGCCTGACCGGTTCTGCGCTGATTGCCGACGACGGCGGCGAGCTGGGCTGGGCCAAATGGCTGGAAAACCGCACGGGGGCCGACATTGAGGTAGATCTGTACTCCTTCTTGGATTCTGCGGACAAACAGAATCTGATGATCGCCTCCGGTGATTATACCGACATTCTGGTGGGACAGCTCAACTACGCCGGCGGTGTGGACGGCGCCGTGGAAGAAGAGGTTCTCACCAACATTGCCGACTACGCCGAGTATATGCCCGACTATATGAACACGCTGTTCCAGAATGTTGACAATGTGGCGGCGGCTTACTCCACCGATCTTAACCTCACCGCCTTCTACGGCATCAACGATCCGGACGCCAAGGCCGAGTACGGTCCGGTGATCCGCCAGGATTGGCTGGAGGAGCAAAAGCTGGATTCCCCGGAAACCTATGATGAGCTGCACGATGTGCTGACTGCCTTCAAAAACGAGTACGGCGCGACCTTGTGGATCACGGCATACGGCGGCGTGCCGGGAGACTTCTCCGGCGGCTACGGATTCCCGGAGTACAGCGGCGGCGCGGGCTTCCCCACGGAGGTGGTGGATGGGACCTTCCGTTTCGCGCCTCTGGTGGATGGTTTTCAGGATTACCTCCGCATGATGCACGGGTGGTATGACGAGGGCCTGATCTATCCCGATTTTCTGAGCCAGGGCGGCACAGATTATCCCGCCAACGACCTGTTTACCGGGGACAAGATCGGCGTATGGTTTACCTACGTCAGCTACATCGAAGCGGAGCAGGGGCTTATGGAGCAGGGTGTCATCGCTCCCATGGCCTGGCCCTCTCTGGAAAAAGGCACCCCCTGCGCATATGGCAAGGCTCCCAACAATTCCGGTGTAGACGGTATGGGTGCGTTCTCCGTCACCACTGCCAGCAGCGATATTCCCACCCTATGTGCTGTCTTTAATGAGTTTTATACCGAGGATGGCTATGACTTCTGCAACTGGGGTATCGAGGGCGAGACCTACACCATAGAAAATGACCGACATGTCTTCACGGATCTCATTACCAATGA
>CABSAB010000101.1 GCA_902475515.1 uncultured Eubacteriales bacterium
TGGTGGCGCTGAAATGCCCTTCCGGCAGAGGTGGTCCGGTAAGATCTTTGCCATCAATGGAAAAGAGCACGCCATCCTCCCAGTGGTCGCCATCTCCGCTGAGATACCCCTGCTCCTGAAGCTCCCGGTAGCTCAGCGTCAAGGGTTCCGCCTGGTGGGCCTTAGCAAAGGTTTCCGCAATGTCCAGAATCTCCTCTGCGGTCAGATCTCCCGGTGCCTCGCTTAGGTCCACGCTGATATAGAACGCGCCGCTGTTGAGCCCATGGTCCTCGCTCCATAAATCCTCCAGCACCTGGAGGTACAGCGCCGCATAGTCATAGTCCACCGAAGCGGGGGCTGTTTCCGAAGGAGCGGCAGCTTGCACCGCAGTTTCCTCTGCGCTGGCAGGTATACTGCCGGTCTCCCCGGCGCCGTCCCCAGCGGCACACCCGCATAAAAGCAGCAGGCAAACCAGTGCCGACAAAATTCGTTTTCTCATGTTGCATCCCTCCTGTATCTTCCTATCCAATTAGACGCATTTCCGTGGAAAAAGGTTCCGGTCCGGGGCAGACCGGGTCCCTCAGAATTGACTTTCCCCGCCGGACTGTGGTATAACAATGGTATCTTTTTCTTTGAAATTGGAAAACCATACAAATCGCCGGGCAAATCCGGCTATACTATACCAGCGCATGGGGCACATCCCCGCGCACGGAGGATATCTATGCAGGCCATTAAAAACAGCATGATCTATCAGCTCTATCTCCGCCTGACCCTGTTTTTCCGGGGGCAGTGGGAAAATAGCGGCTTCGTCCGCTGGCTCACCGGAAAACGGACCCCTGCCGGCGGAAAACTCTCCCAGGCCGGGGCGTGGCTTCGTGGGCGGCTCCTGGCCCTGTTCCATGCGCTGCATCTGGACAGGCTGCTCCAGGGAAGCGTTTTCCTGCACCCGGCGGTGTTTGCCTTCGGGGCGGTGCTGCTTGCGCCCCTGTGCCCCACTATGGTATCGCTGGGGCTGGTGTGCGCCAGCTTCTTCTCCCTGGTGGTGCGGCTGGGAGCCCAGCGGGAGTTCACGGTGGAGCGCAGCCCCATCAGCGGCTATGTGCTGCTGTACGGCGGCGTGTACCTCTATGCCACCGTGACCTCTACCGATGTGGCGGGCAGCCTGTTCCCGGGGCTGCTCACGGTGCTGTTTGTGGTGTTTGCGTTGGTCATCGCCGCCTGCGCTCCCACGGAAAAGCAGCTGCGGTGGCTTCTTTTCGGCATGGTGCTGGTGGGCGTGGCCATCTCCGGCTATGGGTTCTATCAGAAGATGAACCCGGCCTATTTCCGCAGTGTCTGGACGGACGAGGATATGTTCTCGGCCATCTCCTTCCGGGTCTATTCCACCCTGGAAAATCCCAATGTGCTGGGGGAGTATTTCCTCCTGCTGATTCCTGTGGGGGCCGCCATGGCCCTGACGGCCAAGGGCTGGAAAAAGGCCCCGTATCTCGCCGCCTGCGCGCTCATGGGCGTGTGTCTGATCCTGACCTATTCCCGGGGCTGCTATCTGGGCCTTCTGTTTGCGGCGGCGGTGTTCCTGGTGCTGCTGGACCGGCGCTTTCTGGTGCTGGGGATCATCGCCGTGGTGCTCAGTCCCCTGTATCTGCCGGAATCGGTGCTGGAGCGGTTTACCAGCATCGGCAATCTGGGCGACACCTCCACCTCCTACCGGGTGTCCATCTGGATGGGTACCCTGGCCATGCTGAAGCACTATTGGTTCTGCGGCATCGGCCCCGGCTCGGGGGCGTTCAACAAGGTCTATCCCGAGTATGCCTATAATGCCATCACTGCCCCCCACTCCCACAACCTGTTTTTGCAGATCACCTGTGACACGGGTGTGTGCGGGCTTTTGGTGTTCCTCCTCCTGCTGGTGGCCTACTACCGCATGATGTTCACCGCCCTGGCCGGGCGGCCCCGGCGGGAGATCAAAATTCTTCAGATCGCCAACGTCTCCGCCGTCACGGGCTTTTTAGTCCAGAGTATGACGGATTATACGTTTTACAACTACCGGGTGCTGCTGCTGTTCTGGGCCACCTTGGGCCTGGGCGTGGTGCTCTCCCGCATGGGAAAGGACACCCCCGCGCCCGAAGCCTCTCCCCAGGAGGTGCAGCCATGATCCGGGTCCTGAATATTCTCACCGACAGCAACATCGGCGGTGCCGGCCGTTGCCTGATCAACTATCTGAAATACTGCGACCGGCAGAATTTTGCCGTCTCCGTGGCCCTGCCGGAGGGTAGTGCCCTGATCCCGGCCCTCAAGGCCCTGGACACCCCCGTTTTCGAGGTGCCGGGCATTGCGGAAAAGTCCTTTTCCCCCGGCGCCACCGGCACGCTCAAGGCGCTGATCCGCCGGGAACAGCCCGATATCGTGCACACCCACGGCTCCCTCAGCGGACGCATGGCTGCCAAGGCCTGCGGCGCCCGGGTGATCTACACCCGCCACAGCGCCTTCCCGGTGCCGGGATATCTGAAAAAAGGTCCCGGACACTGGCTGAACGGCTTTATCAACAGCCACTATGCCGACTCCATCATCGCTGTGAGCCCCGCTACCGCCCAGAACCTGCTGGACGGCGGTGTGCCGGAGCAGAAGATCACCGTCATGATGAACGGCGTGGAGCCACTGATTCCCGCAGCTTTAGAGGAATGCCAAGCCCTGCGACAGCAGCTGAATATTCCCGATGGTGTGTTTACCGCCGGAATCCTGGCCCGGCTGGAACCCTATAAGGGCCATATGCTCCTGCTGGAGGCTGCCAAAACCCTCAAGGGCGAGGGCCGGGATTTCCGCATCCTGATCGGCGGCAGCGGCTCGGCGGAGCAGGCCATCCGGGACGGTATCCGGGATATGGACCTTGCGGACCGGGTGCTGTTTCTGGGCTTTGTGGAAAACGTCTCCCAGGTGCTGAGCATCCTGGACGTCCAGTTAAACTGCTCCTACGGCACCGAGGCGTCGTCCCTGGCGCTCATCGAGGGCATGAGCCTGGGCCTTGCCACGGTGGCCAGCGACTACGGCGGCAATCCCTACCAGGTGGATGACGGCGTCACAGGGCTGCTCTTTGCCAGCGGAAACGCCGCGGACCTTGCGGACAAGCTCCGGACCCTGATGGACGAAAAACCGCTGCTGGACCGACTCCGGCAGAATGCAAAAACCGCCTACGAGACCCGGTTCACCGGGGCCATCTTTGCGAAAAACGTAGAAGCCGTATACCAAAAAACCATGGAACGGAAGTGAGGTAGACTTATGGATCAGGAACAGAAAAAGGCCCGCCGGCGGCCAAACTTCTTCGATATTCTCATCATCGTGCTGCTCCTTTTGGTGGTGGCAGTGGCTTACTTTCTCAGCCACGATTCCGCCTCTCCTGCCAAAACGGTGATCTCCCGGACCTATACCGTGCAGCTCACCGATCTGGAGGAAGGCATGGAGCAGTATGTCTCCGTGGGGGACCCGGTCACCGACAATGTAAAAAACTATGATGTGGGCACCGTCACAGCCGTGGAGGTCGAACCCTATACCAGCAATAAAGCGTTGGACGAGGAGGCCGGCGTATACCGTCAGGCCCCGGTGGAGGGGCGTGTCAACGTGCTGCTGACCATCGAGGTGGATACCATCGAGACCGAGAGCAACGTGGACACCCTCAGCGGCTATACCCTCCGCACGGGCATGGTGGTCTCCCTGACAGCGGGACAACTCTCGTCCAGGGGCAATATTCTGGAAGTATCGCGGTAAGGAGGACCAGAGATGAAACAACATAAGTTCAACTGGGTAGATGGGCTGGTCATTGTCGTGATCCTGCTGCTGGTGGCGGGCACCTGCCTGAAATTTTTTGTGATGGATACCACTGCCGTGGGCCGGGAGACGGTGCCCTTTACCTATCAGGTGAAGATCGCCAACGTCCGACAGTATACCATAGACGCTCTCCAGGCCGGAGACTACCTCTATGAAAACGAGGGCAAGGGCCAGGTGGGCGTGATCGAAAGCGTCACAGCCGAACCCGCAAACTCCCTGGCCCCATTCCCTGACGGCACTGCCCGGGAGATCCCCGTGGAGGACCGGTTTGATGTGACCGTCACTGTGTCCGCCGAGGGCACGCTGGAAAACGACGTTTACAAGGTGGGCCCCTACGGCATCCGCGTGGGCCATAAGGCAACCTATTTCACCAAATATTCCGAGTGGGAGGGCACTGTGGTGTCCCTGGCGGAGAACGCCCAATGAAGATCCTGATGGCCTTAATGGGCCTGAACATCGGCGGAGCGGAGACCCATGTGCTGGAGCTGGCGCTGGAGCTGACCCGGCAGGGGCACCAGGTGGTGATCGCCTCAAACGGCGGCGTGTATGTGGAGCTCCTGGAAAAATCGGGCGTTCGCCATATCTCCGTGCCCATGGACCAGCGGGACCCGGTGAAAATGGCCCGCTCCCTCACCCTCTTAAAGCGGGCGATCCGGCAGGAGCAGCCGGATATTGTCCATGCCCACGCCCGTATTCCGGCTTTTTTGTGCGGTATTTTGCAGCGGCGCATGGGCTTTCCCTTTATCACCTCTGCCCACTGGGTCTTTGCGGTGACGCCCCTGCTGCGGAGGATCACCGACTGGGGTGACCGCACCGTGGCGGTCAGCGAGGATATCAAGACCTATCTCATGACCCAGTACCAGGTGCCCGAGGACCAGATCCATGTGACCATCAACGGCATCAATACCAATACGTTTTCCCCGGCGCAGGACCACCCCGAACTGAAAGGGGAGCTGGGCCTGGGGGACGGCCCGGTAATCGGCCTGGTGAGCCGCCTGGACGAATCCCGCGCCCTGGCGGCGGAGAAGCTCCTGGAGGCCATGCCCGCCCTTTTGATGGAATATCCTGAGGCTCAGCTGCTGCTGGTAGGCGGCGGTGACAAGGAGGACGCCCTCCGCGCGGCCGCCGGCGAGATCAACCGCCGGGCCGGACGGACCGCCGTGGTCATGACCGGCCCCCGGACGGATATCGCGGAGCTTTTGTCCCTGTGCACCGTGTTCGTGGGCGTCAGCCGGGCGGCTCTGGAGGCTATGGCCGAGGAAAAGCCGGTGATTTTGGCCGGAAACGAGGGCTATCTGGGGCTGTTCACAGAAAAGCAGCTGGAATCCGCCCAGGAGAGCAACTTCTGCTGCCGGGGCTGTCCCCCGGTGACAGCGGAGGCCCTGGCGCGGGATATCTCCGCCCTGTTGGCAGCTTCGCCGGAGGAGCGGAACGCCCTGGGCGCCTATGGCCGTCGGGTGATTTTGGACTTTTATTCCGTCACCCGCATGACAGCGGATTATCTTACCGCCTATGACCGTCTGCTCCACGCGCAAAAGCCCGTGGAAGCGGTAATCTCCGGCTATTACGGCTATGATAATCTGGGCGACGACGCTATTTTGTATGCCATCTCCCGGCAGCTGTCGGCTCTGGAACCTCCTGTGCGGCTGACGGTGCTCTCTCAGCGTCCGGCAGAGACGGCGGCGTGCTATGGCCTTCGGGCGGTATCCCGGTTTTCGCCCATTGCCGTGCTTCGTGCCATCCGAAAAAGCGATCTTTTGATCAGCGGCGGCGGCAGCCTTCTCCAGGACCGGACCTCCACCCGGTCCGTGCGCTATTACCTGGGGGTGATCCGGCTGGCCCAGCTGCTCCGTAAACCGGTGTTCCTATATGCCAACGGCATTGGGCCTCTCAGCCGGGAGAAAAACCGCCGCAGGGTGTGCAAGTGCATCGACTCCTGTAGCGGCGTCACCCTGCGGGACAGCGATTCCCTGTTGGAGCTCCGGAC
>CABSAB010000102.1 GCA_902475515.1 uncultured Eubacteriales bacterium
TGATGGCCTCTTTATCCTCAAAGTTTGCCGCTCCGGTCCATCGGCGCTTCCAAGAAGGATGTGTCCCGGGTGTTCAACGCCGAGACGCTGATCATTGGGCTGTGCGCGGGGCTCATTGGCATCGGCGTGACTGCGCTCTTGAATATCCCCATCAATCTCATCATCGACCATTTGGCCGGGGTGGATGATGTGGCGCAGCTTCCTGTGAAGGGTGCGGCAATCCTGGTTGCCATCTCGGTGGTGCTGACGCTGATCGCCGGGCTGATCCCCGCCAGGACGGCGGCGAAGAAGGACCCGGTGGAGGCCTTGAGGACCGAATAAGATACCAAAAGAAATAAAGGGCAAGACGGACCGTAGTGGGTCGTCTTGCCCTTTTATATTGTGTGATCTTCGGAGAACGTATTATGGGAGGAAACGCAAAACTGGAATTTATCATTCAGCCTTCGGGCAACAAAAATATAATAATCGTACTGATCACTTGAAGTATAGCAATAAACATGAGCAGATACTTTATTCTATGCTTAAACTTTGAAAAAGACAGCAACATCCAACCAGACATCAAAATACATATGATGGAAACAACAGCACAAATTCCAAATGCAATGGATACATTAACTTGAGCGATTTTATCCAATAATCCCGTCAAATACAATATTATATGAACCGCTTGTAGCGCTCCTGTCACGATATATATTCTTTTACTATTTTCGGATTTAAAGGAATTGCGCCTTAACAAAATAAGCAATCCGATTATCGTTAAAACAAGTAAAATTCCAATTCCTGCGTGGACAGTAAAATTCATGATCTCACACCTCTAAATCCGCGTTTGCAAGTGCGTCTATTATAAAGCAATACCGGCTGAAAAACAACTGCGTTCCACTGTACCGGTTCAGCCTTTGTACCAGGTGGATTCCCTGCCGGTGACGGTGAAGCCCATGGCGCCGTAGAGGTTCAGAGCCCTTTCGTTGTCGGAGACCACGGTAAGGGTGATCTCCGGGCCGGGGCAGTGGGCAAGGAGGGAGAGGGTCAGGGCTTTGCCGCGGCCACGGTATTCCGGAAGGAGGCCCACAGCAGCCAGCTCATTTCCGTGCAGCTCGCCCATGCCGCAGGGGGCGCCATCGGGCGCGAAGGCCAGGTAGGCCCGGTGGCCCTCCCGGTAGATGCGGGAGAGCTGGTCACGCTCATAGGTCAGGGCGTGGGAGACATCCCGAAAGCAGAGGTTATAAATGCGCTGGTAGATGCTGTCATTCTCCGGAGAGATGGGGGTCAGGGAGATGGGGGCCTCCAATGGGGGAAGCGCCGCCTTTTGGACCCGGAGGCGCAGAATGTCATAGGCATGGGGCAGGGGGATGGAGACGGAGGAGTCCTCACAGGAAAACAGGCAGTGCGCCGCGCCGAAGCCCCGGCAGGTGGACATGCAGTCCTCCATCAGCTCCGGAAGGCCACCGGGCAGGACGGTCCGCAGAAGAATATAGGCGGTCTTTTTATGGGGGATCTCCCGGAGGATCAGCGTAGCGGTGCCGCCGGAGGAGACATAGACGGGGATGTTATTCATAAAATCACCGTCTGTAGTATAGCACATGGGGCCGTCCCGGGGCAACGGCTGGGTGGCGAAAAGTTCCTGTTGCATAATGGAAGGTTGTGTGCTAAAATAAACCGATTTATGACATGGAAAGGGGAAACAGGTCGTGAAACTAAGGAATCTTATCGACATTGAAGACCTCAGCCTGGAGGAATGGAACGAGCTGTATGGGCTGGCCAGTCAGATCATCGCACATCCCAAGGATTTTGTGGATGCGCTCCATGGTGATGTGATGGCCAGCTTGTTTTATGAGCCATCCACCAGGACGAATTTCTCCTTTCAGGCGGCCATGCTGCGGCTGGGGGGCAGCGTGTTCGGCTTCGCGGACCCCAAGTCCTCCTCCACCTCCAAGGGGGAGACCGTCAAGGACACGGTGAAGATGGTCTCCAGCTACGCCGACGTGATCGTGACCCGAAGCCCCAGGGAGGGAGCGGCCAAGGCCATGAGCCTCTATGCGGAGGTGCCCGTGGTGAACGCCGGGGACGGGGGGCACATGCATCCCACCCAGACCCTGGCGGACCTCACCACCATTGCCACACTGCGGGGCGGGATCGGTAATCTCAACGTGGGGCTCTGCGGCGATCTGAAATACGGGCGCACGGTGCATTCCCTCATCAAAGCCCTGGCGAAATTTCCGGGCATCCGGTTCTATCTCATTGCCCCCCGGGACTTGGCCATCCCCGGATATATGGTGGATTTTTTGAAGGCCCATGACCTGCCTTTTGTGGAGGTGACCAATCTGGAGGCCACCATGCCTCAGTTGGATGTGCTGTACATGACCCGCATCCAGCGGGAGCGGTTCACGGACCCGCTGGAATATGACCGGCTGAAAGGGGTCTACATACTCACAAAGGGGAAGATGAAGCTGGCAAAATCAGACCTTTTGGTCATGCACCCACTGCCCCGGGTGGACGAGATCGCCCAGGATGTGGATGACGACCCGCGGGCGGTGTATTTCGATCAGGCCCGGTATGGGATGTTTGCCCGGATGGCTCTGCTGATGAAGCTGGTGGAGCAGGGACGGAAAAAGCCCGAGCCCCAGCCGGTGGGCGAAAAGCCCTTGTGCCATAACCCCAACTGCATCACCCAGACGGAGCTGTATCTGCCGCCGCTGACAAAAACTGTGGGCGGGAAGATCTGCTGCGGCTACTGCGATAAGGAGATTTAAATGGAAGTTTGCCTGAAACGGGGAGAGGAACAGGATATCGCAAACGGCTCCCTGTGGATCTATGACAACGAAGTGGATTGGTATACCGATACCTGCGTGGACGGCGGCGTGGTGGATGTGCTAACCAGCCGGCGGCAGTTTGTGGCCAAGGGGTTTTTCAATTCCAAGTCCAAGATCGTGGTCCGGGTGCTGACCCGGGAGCAGGATGCGGTCATTGACCGGGAATTCTTCCGGCGGAGGATCACGGCGGCCTGGGAGTACCGGAAAACCATTGGGCTGACAAACGCCTGCCGGGTGGTGTTCGGGGATTCCGACGGCCTTCCGGGGCTGACGGTGGACAAGTTTGGGGACTATCTGTCCTTTCAGATCGTATCCCTGGGGCTGGAGGGGTTTAAGCAGGATATCATCGACATTTTGGTGGAGCTGTTTTTGCCCAAGGGCATCTATGAGCGGAACGACCTCACTGTGCGGGAGAAGGAGGGGCTTTCCCAGCAGAAGGGGTGCGTCTATGGGACGGTGCCGGAGCTGGTGGAGATCATGGAGCACGACGCGCGGATGCTGGTGGACATCCCCGGAGGACAGAAGACCGGGCATTTTTTGGATCAGCAGGAGAACCGGGGTGTGCTTCTGGATTATGTAAACGGAAAAACGGTACTTGACCTGTGCTGCTGTACGGGGGGATTTTCCGTTCATGCGGGGCTCTATGGGGCAAGCCGTGTGGATGCGGTGGATGTGTCCGAGAGAGCGCTGCAAATGGTGCGGGACAATGCTGCTTTAAACGGCGTGACCTGCATCACGACCCACTGCGAGGATGTGTTCGACACGGTACACCGGTTGGTGGACGAGGGAGCGCAGTATGATGTGGTGATCCTGGATCCGCCGGCGTTTGCCAAGTCCCGGAAGGCCCTGGAGGGGGCCTATAAGGGGTATAAGGAGCTCAACTACCGGTGCATGAAGCTGGTGCGGCCTGGCGGATTTATGTTAACTTGCTCCTGCAGCCGCTTTATGACCAGGGAACTGTTTTTGCAGATGCTCCGGGAAGCGGCGGTGGACAGCGGGCGGAGGAGCCGGCTTATTCGGGAGCTGATGCAAAGCCGGGATCATCCCGCGGCCATCGGGGAGATATCGGCCTTGTATCTCAAGGGCTGGGTGCTGAATGTTCTGTAGGGCGGCATGGGAAGAAATCTCAAAAAAATGTTGACAAAAAGAGCACGGCGTGGTACTATCTAAAGGCTGACATTTCAGCCCTATGCGGGTGTAGTTCAATGGCTAGAATCCCAGCCTTCCAAGCTGGTCGTGTGGGTTCGATTCCCATCACCCGCTCCATGATCTGCGCCAATAGCTCAGCTGGATAGAGCAACTGCCTTCTAAGCAGTAGGTCGGGGGTTCGAGTCCCTCTTGGCGTACCAGGCAGTCTCCTCCGGCTGCTGACGCAGATGAAGAATATGGTGGGTGTAGCTCAGTTGGTTAGAGCGCCAGATTGTGGCTCTGGAGGCCGTCGGTTCGACTCCGATCACTCACCCCACTTCTTCAAACTCGCGCGGTGTTTGGTGCTGCCGAGGCGCATTTAGGGATGTGGCCAAGTCGGTTAAGGCACCAGACTTTGACTCTGGAACCGTGGGTTCGAGTCCCGCCATCCCTGCCATGACCCGCTAGCTCAGTCGGTAGAGCACCTGCCTTTTAAGCAGGGTGTCCGGGGTTCGATTCCCCGGCGGGTCACCATTTTTAGGCCGTTTTCTTCTGGAAAACGGCATTTTTATTGGGAAATCCGAACTTTTTTAATAAATAAATTTGGATGAAAATTACATAGAATTTTCTTTTATGCACCGAAATGCACCGAAAGCACATCCTATCTTCTCACTATCTTCTCACTTTTTGGCCCCTCCGAGGGGCCATTTTTTATTGTTTTTACATGGCTGCATTAACATAGGGAGCCAAGTCCTCGGGCTGGTTTTCTATCACATGGGCGTAAATCTTGAGTAATACTTTTATATCCGAGTGCCCAGTCAGGTACTGGGCTTTTTTTATGTCCATACCGGATGCTATAAGGTTTGTAGCAAAGGTATGCCGTAGGATGTGCGGTGTGATTGAGAAGTCGATTGTTTTTTGCACGTTAGGTTTCTTTTTATTTTTGCCTTTGGCATCTGTCCGGTAATTCCTGATTCGGGATTTTGGCAAATATTCCGGCAGGGTCCGATCATCAACCAATCCCCACAATCTCCGTAGGGATGAATGTGACAATACGTTTCCCTTTTTATCATGGATCACAAACGAACTGGTCGCCGCAAGTTTTTCCTTTTTGAGCAAAGGCAACAAATCATCGTGGATGGGGATTCTGCGATACGATTTCTCGCCCTTTAGCTCGGACGGCCATACTCCGGCGGAGCGGGTGGGCCAAGTAGTCGCAAACTCTACATTGATATATGGTGCGTCGGAACTCAAGGACAAGGGGTATATTCTGGTGGAGCAGAGAAATGTAAGCGGAAATACCCTGCGTAAAATCTTTCTGTCACAGGGCTTTGACCGCCCGGACAAAAATGACCGTGTGCCCGGACAAAATTGGCCGGACCGCCCGGACAAAAATGACCACCAGAATAATATAAAAAATAATAATATACCCCCTATAGCCCCCCAAGGGGGGCAGGAGCCCAAGGAGCCGAAGAAGCCTCGGAAGCGGAAACGCCCCACAGGGGAAGTGAATCTCCCTCCAGAGATGGAGGAAAGCTTCTCGCGGTTTTGGGCGGCATATCCGAGCAAAAAGGACAATCAGAATGCCAGACTTCGGTGGCTGCAGCTGGAACCAGATGCAGAACTTGTGGAGACGATCCTTCAAGCTGTGGAAGCACAGAAGAATTCTGATGACTGGGAGCGGGGATTTGTGCCGATGCCCTCTACCTGGCTTAATAATCGCCGCTGGGAAGATGAAGTCACTCCGGCGGACTGTGCGGAGGATGAAGGGGGCTACCCTTGGCTTTGCCCTGCTCGATCTTGCTGGGCTTGATGGTGATCGTGATCCG
>CABSAB010000103.1 GCA_902475515.1 uncultured Eubacteriales bacterium
GACGCCTATGGCGAATCCGAAGACTACGGCGCCTATGATGCGGACGAGCCTCCGGAGCCCTTCTCCGCTCCGCCCAAAAGCAAGGCGCAGCGCCGCCGGGAGCGCCGGGCAAAACGGCGCAGGGCAAAGCGCCGCCGCCAGGCCCGCCGCCGTGCGGGAAACAACCGTTAGATCCCACAGCTTTGTGGATCCCATATATTTCACCCCCAGCGCAGTGTGCCTGCGCGGAAAGGAAAGAGGCAATCACATGAAAACCATTTGGAAGCGAATTGCAGCCCTGACCCTGACAGGGGCCATGTGCGTGTCGCTCTTTGGCTGCGGAGACAAGAAGGGCAAAGACGACAACAAGCTCCTGTCCGATGAACTGGGCTTTGGCTATACAGCGGCCTATCAGGACCTGGACGCGGAGCTGGAATATCTCCAGAACACCATTGCTGTAAACGGCAAGCTCTATCTCCAGGGCTCCTATTACGATGAGGACAATCCGGACGCATCCGGCGACCGGCTCTATGAGCTGGACCCCGCCACCGGTACGATCACGCCCGTTTCCATGCCGGAGCTGGTCCGGGGTGAAAACACCTCTGAAAACATCCAGAATATTGCCCTGAGCCCGGACGGCAGCGGCTATTGGGTCATTACCAACACCTATACTTATACGCCCATTGAGGACGGCTATGAGGATTATGCCCCCGATGCTGAGCCTGCGGCCGAAGGCGAAGCGCCTGCCGAAGACGGGGAAGCCCCCGCTGATGCAGAAGCGCCCGCCGATGCGGAAGCCCCCACCGAGGAAGCGGCTCCTCCTGAAGAAGATGCCGGACTTTCCGCCAGCTATCAGGTCAACCTGCTGTCCAACACCGCTCCCGCAGAGACTGCGGAAGCCCCTGCCGAGGACGCCGAGGCTCCGGCGGAAGACGCCGCTCCGGCCGATGAAGAAAATGGCGAGGAGCCTGCTGCCGACGGGGCCATGCCCATCGCTATTGACGGAGGGGGCACCGTTGTTGTCGATGGTGACCTTTCTACCGGCGAAAGCGAAGATCAAAGCAGCTATGCCGCCAAGAAGTTTGATATGAACGGCGAGCTGCTCCAGGAGATCAACCTCAATGACGTCGCGGCGGAATCCGATTGGTTCTACTGCCAGGCCCTGGCCCAGGACGGCGACGGCTACCTCTATATCGTGGTAAACGACGGCAATGTCCTCTGCTATGACAAGGACTGCAACCGCCAGAAGGACATCGACCTGAACACCTATTATGTTCAGTCCCTGATCACCCTGGGCAGCGGCGCCGTGCTGGCCTCCTATTACGAGGAGGGCGAAAACGGCGGCAACACCATGGTTGCCCGGCTGGAAAAGGGCAGCGCCTCCGAGCCCATGCGTCCCCAGGGCGTCGGCGAGATCGGCGACCTGTACCTCTATGGCGGCAACGGCGATTCCGTACTGATCAGCGACCGGACCTATCTCTACACGATGAACGCCTCCACCGGCGAGACCACAAAGCTGCTCAGCTGGCTGGATTCCGATATCAACGCCAACAACATCTCCGGCGTGGCCGGCAGCGAGGACACCCTCCAGGTGGTGCTGACCAGCTATGCCCACGGCATCGGTGACTTCACCATGGAGCTGGGCATCCTCACCAAGACCCCCGCAGAGGAGCTTCCGGAGCGGAAAGTCCTGACCCTGGGCGCTCAGTATCTCAATGACCTGGTGGCCGGGGCTGTGGTGGATTTCAACCGCACAAACGAGAACTACCGCATCACCATGGTGGACTACAGCACCTACAACACCACCGAGGACTATTCCCTCGGTACCAAGCAGATGGATATGGACGTGATCTCCGGCAACGCCCCGGACATCATTGACCTCTCCGGCACCAAGGTGGATAAGTATATGAGCAAGGGCGTTCTTACCAACCTGTCTGACCTGATCAAAAAAGACGACTCCTTCTCCCAGGACGACCTGCTTGCCGGGCCGCTCCAGGGTTATACCCGGGACGGGAAGCTCTATGGCATCCCCTACACCTTCGGCATCCGGACTCTCTACGGCAGTGCCAAGCTCCTTGGCGACAGGACCAGCTGGACTGCCCAGGAGATGGCCGAAGTCTTTGCGGGCCTGGACGAGGATGTGTCCATCATGGCCTATAACACCCGTTCCTCGTTCCTCAGCGAGATGCTCTATACCAACCTCGACAGCTTTGTAGACTATGACAAGGCCACCTGCTCTTTCAATTCCGAGGAGTTCAAGGGCCTGCTCCAGGCCGCATCCCGGCTTCCGGCGGACCCGGACGGCAGCGATGGCGGAGAGGCTGTTGCCATTTCTGACGGCGATGAGGTCCAGCAGCTCCAGCGGGGCGATACCCTGCTCAAAGCGGGCTATATCTCCGGAAATTATGATATCCGGAATTTTGCGAATCTCTATGTGAAGAAGAACGGCATCGTCAACATCGGCTTCCCCGCGGAATCCGGAAGCGGCGCGGTAGTCCCGCTCTACGGCGGCTTTGCCATTTCCGATAAGTGCAAGGAAAAGGAAGGCGCCTGGGAATTCATCAAGAGCCTGCTGGCGGAGGATTTCCAGAAAGAGCAGTACAACCTGCCCGTGAACGCCGCCGTCTTTGACTCCATGCTGGAGGAGCTCAAGGAGCGGGACTACTACATGGACGGCGGCGAGAAGGTCTATGTGGATTCCACCTATTATATCGGCGACACCGAGTACAAGGTGGACGTACTCACGGATGAGCAGGTCCAGGCCTTCAAGGACTATGTCAACAACGCTTCCCGGGTCAACACCACCTACGACGAGGACCTGATGCAGATCGTCACTGAGGAGGCGGCCGCGTTCTTCGCCGGCGATAAAACAGTGGACGAAGTGGCGGACCTGATCCAAAACAAAGCATCCATCTATTTGGGCGAGACCAGCTGAATTTCAGAAAAAAACAGCTGCCGGAACTCCGGCGGCTGTTTTTTTGCTGTTTTTTGCAGCATTTTTCCTTAACTTTTGCCGCACTTCGTATCATTTTCGCCGCATTTTTGCAGGTTTTTTGACACATTTCTCATACAATTTACATTGGTTGACGCCGGATTTGGTCAATATTGGATGAAGAAAGGGGGTTGCGGGGACGGGAAAAATATGCTACAATGTTTGTAACTATTTTGTAATGAAATTGTATCTTCAGGAATCAACACAGAAAGGAATGGAGCATATGCTTCGCAAGGCGCTGGCACTGAGCCTGATCGCCGCGGTGCTGCTGGGCCTGATCCCCGGCGGTGCTATGGCCGCAGATGGTGCTACATATGTTGAAAACGAGGACCCTACTTATTATCAGATCCATAATCCGGAGCCGATCTATGGCGGCTCTGCGGAGGAGGGCGGCCTGGAATCGGCACTTGTGGCCGGGTCCGGTGTGAGCACCTATTCCAAGGCCTATCCCCGGCAGGTGCCCGGGGAGATCGTCCGTCCGGGTATTGATATCTCTGAGCATCAGAATAAGATCGACTGGGCCGCTGTGGCGGATGCAGGCGTGGAGTTCGCCATCATCCGGGTGGGCTACCGGGGCTATGGTTCCGGCAACCTGGCCGACGATGCGTACTATCTCGAGAACATTAAGGGCGCCAAGGCCAACGGCATCAAGGTGGGCGTTTACGTCTTTTCCCAGGCCATCACCCCGGAGGAGGGCGCCGAGGAGGCCCGTTACCTTATCAACCGTGTGCGTGGGCTGAGCATCGACCTGCCCCTGGTGATCGACTACGAATTCGTGGCCACCGGCGTGGGGCGGCTGTACCATGCCAATCTCTCCCGCCAGGAGGGCACGGACGTGTGCAATGCCTTCTGCGCCGAGGCGGAAAAGGCCGGCTACGAGAGCATGGTCTATGCCAATCCCACTATGCTCAGCACCAAACTCTACCGCAACCAGATGGGGCGGCTGTGGCTGGCCCATTACACCAGCCGCACCTCCTACAGCGAGGATTACGAATATTGGCAGTTCAGTTCCAATGGAGAGATTGCCGGCATCAAGGGCAACGTGGACCTGAACTTCTGGTTTGATTCGGGCCTGCCCTTTGAGGACGTCAAAAAGGGCCAGTGGTTCTTTGACGGCATCAGCTGGGCCTATACCAATAATATCATCAACGGCATGTCCAACACGGAATTTGCCCCCACCGACACCGCCCAGCGTGCCCAGGTGATCACCATGATCTACCGGATGATGGGCCGGCCCGAAGCCACGGGCACAGTTTCTTATCCGGACATTACACCTTATACCTGGGCACACGACGCCATTCGCTGGGGCACTGCGGAAAAGATCGTCAACGGTGCCGATGACGGGAAATTTAATCCCGGCAACCCTGCCGAGCGGCAGATGCTGGTGACCATGCTCTACCGCCTGTGCGGCGAACCCGAGAGCACCCAAAGCCTCAGCGCCTATCAGGACGCCGGACAGATCCAGAGCTGGGCCAAAAACGCCATGGCATGGGCTGTGGAAAACGGGATCATGAACGGCTATGACGAAGACAGCGTTTTGACCCTGAAGCCTAGCCGTGCATGCACCCGGGCCGAGGTAGCCACACTGCTTAAGCGGTTTAAAGAATACCAGGATAAGCTGGAACAGGAAAAGCCCGAGGAACCGGAGAAGCCCGGCGAGACCGAGAAACCCGGCGAGACGGAACCGCCTGCCGAGACGGATCCTCCTGCCCCGTCCCAGTCTCCGGCGCCGTCCGGCCAGTCCGACACAAATACCAACGCTTAAATGACTTCCCCAGGAGCGCCGAGCGATCGGCGCTCCGTTTGTTTTTGCCTGCGGACAAAAATGCACAGAAAACTTGGCAAAATGTCTTGACAAGTTTACTTGGCAGTGGTATATTGATGTTGCAAACAAAACTTGGCATTGTCTGGAGGTATTGATATGAAAAGAGAAGATATTTTAAAGATGGCCCAGGCTGAGAACCGGGACGAACGGATGGAGCAGGTGCGGGCCATGTCCATGCGGTGGACATACATCGTCATGGTACTGACGGCGGCAATTTTTGCATTCATCCGCTCAGAGAACGGGCAGACCATGATGGACCTGTCGGTGACGGTATGCGCATCGGTGGTGGCGGGGCAGCTCTATCAGTTCATCAAGACAAAGGAGCGGTCTTGCCTGGCGCTGGGGCTCATTGCCCTATGCACCGGCGTTCTGGCGCTGATCCGCTTTTGTATGGGGTACTGAGCATGGAGGAAAAGCTGGTCCTGAAAAACCGCCTCAAGGAGGCCCGGACGGAGAAAAAACTCTCCCAGGCAGAACTGGCAGGAATGGTGGGCGTATCCCGCAACACCATCAGCTCCATCGAGACGGGGCAGTTCAACCCCATGGCCAAGCTGGCGCTGATCCTATGCATCGCGCTGGACAAGAAGTTTGAAGAGCTGTTCTATTTTTAACGCAGAGACAAACAGCAGAGAATGATACTTGCAATTCGTACCATTTCCCCTGTATAATAATTTCGGCGGATATTCCGCACAAATTCCGAAAGAAGGTCATACACTATGCCTACACTGAAAGGAACAAAGCTCTCCATCATTCCCAGAGTGCCCTATGTGCCCATCGAGCCCTGGGAGTGGTTCAAAGAAAACGGCATTGAGGACAAAATGGGCGGTCCCCCTCCCATGGGCGAAGGCCCCAAGATGACACCCTCGGTATACATCAAGGACGGTAAGCTGGTGGAAGGAAACTCCGCCACGGTCTACGGCGGGGTAATCG
>CABSAB010000104.1 GCA_902475515.1 uncultured Eubacteriales bacterium
GCGGCGGGCGGATCATCTGTGTGGGCACTACTTCCTGCCGGACACTGGAGTCCCTGGTGGAGCCTGATGGCAGCTTTGTGGAAAAAAGCGCGTGGACCGATATATTCATTTATCCCGGCTATCAATTTAAGGCCATGGAGGGCCTGGTGACCAACTTCCACTTGCCGGAAAGCACCTTGGTCATGTTGGTATCCGCCTTTGCCGGGCGGGAGCATGTGCTTGCGGCATACCGCACTGCGGTGGAGCAGCGGTACCGTTTTTTCAGCTTTGGCGATGCAATGCTGATCCTATGATGTGATATGAGAAACGGAGCGTTTTATGTTTAAAGTGATCAAAACCGAAGGCCTGGCTCGGCGGGGCGTTTTCTCCTGTCCCCATGGCACGGTGCAGACGCCGGTCTTTATGAACGTCGGCACGCAAGGCGCCATCAAGGGCGCGCTGAGTGCTGCGGATCTGGAGCAGATTGGCACGCAGGTAGAGCTTTCCAACACCTACCATCTCCATCTGCGGCCGGGAGATACTGTCGTCAGAGCCATGGGCGGTCTTCATAAATTTATGACCTGGGACGGGCCAATCCTCACGGATTCCGGTGGTTTTCAGGTATTTTCCCTGGCCGGGCTCCGGAAGATCAAGGAGGAGGGGGTTACCTTCGCCTCCCATTTGGATGGGCACCGTATCTTTATGGGACCGGAGGAAAGCATGCAGATCCAGTCTAACCTGGGCTCTGACATTGCCATGGCCTTTGACGAATGCGTGGAGAACCCCGCCCCCAGGGCCTATGTGCAGGCATCAGTAGAGCGTACCCAGCGCTGGCTCCTTCGCTGCATTGACGAGCTTGCCCGGCTCAACAGCATGCCGGACACCGTGAACCCCGGTCAGGTCCTGTTCGGTATTAACCAAGGCGGCACCTATGACGATCTGCGCATATGGCATATGCAGCAAATGCGGGATCTCCCGCTGGGCGGCATCGCCATCGGTGGTCTTGCCGTCGGGGAGCCCACAGAGGTCATGTACCATATCCTCGATGTACTGGCGCCGCACACGCCCGAGGACAAGCCGCGCTATCTTATGGGCGTCGGGACCCCCAGCAATATTATCGAAGGTGTTGCCCGGGGGATTGATTTCTTTGACTGCGTTATGCCTGCACGAAACGCCCGCCATGGCCGTCTGTTCACATGGCAGGGGGCTGTTAATATGAAAAACGCGAAGTATATCTATGACGAAGGCCCCATTGACCCGGAATGTGACTGCTCGGTCTGCCGCCGATATAGCCGGAGCTATATCCACCATCTGTTCAAAGCAGAGGAGATGCTCGCCATGCGGCTCTCGGTCATGCACAACCTCTATTTTTATAATCAACTGACAGCCCGCATCCGTAAGTCGCTGGAGGATGGATGCTTTGCGGAGTTCCGTGCCGAGTATTCCGAGAAACTGGCGAGAAAAATATAACTTTCCCTTGAAATCCATGGCGCCAGCCCGTATAATATAACAAATACAACATTTATCGGAGGAATAACTTATGACTGTTCTGACTGGAACCACCGCTGCCGGCCCCGCTGGCCTGCTTTCCATGCTGCTTCCCTTTGTGATTCTGATTCTTGTTTTCTATTTCCTGCTGATCCGGCCCGAGAACAAGAAGAAAAAAGCCCTCAACGAAATGCGCAATGCCCTGAGCGTAGGCGATGAAGTCACCACCATTGGCGGCATCGTCGGCCGCGTGGTGCATATCAAGGATGACCTGGTGACCGTAGAGACCAGTGAGGACCGTGTCCGCATCCAGTTTACCCGGTGGGCCATCTCCACCAAGGGCACCCAGACTGCAGAAACCAAGTAATATTGGAATAACAGAGATATTTTCGCTCCTCTCGCATACTCTTTTTTTGAGAGTACTGTGAGGGGAGTTTTTTTATGAAGACAAGCATGACAAACAATCTATGGGCAGTCCTGTTCGGCGTGATCGTTACACTGGCTGTTTCTCTAGGCCTGTGCGCGCTGGGTGCGGCACTATTGGGCAGCGGCGTTCTGCCGATCTCCGCTGCGGGGATCTTTTCCTATGCAGTTACGGTCCTGGCCTCCTTTCTAGGCGCGCTCGTCTGCGCCAAAAAGGCCGGTGAAAAACGGCTTCCGCTGTGCCTGGCCGCCGGAGGCGTATATTTGCTTCTGGTCTTTGTGCTGCGGGGACTGATCTTCGGCGGCGTTGCGTCTCGGCCCTGGATCGTTCCGCTGTGCGTTGTAGGCGGAAGCATTCTCGGCGCTGTTCTTTCCTCCAAGCAAAAGCGCCGGAAATATTGATGGAAACAAATCGCAAAAACAGGCGAAAATCCGTTGAAATCATGCTGTGACTGTGGTATAATATCAATAACATAGCCACAGAGGAGGGTAATATTATGGAGCATATCAAAACGCTGAACGGCGCCACGCTCAAGGAGAGCGCCTGCAAGGGCGGCTGCGGTGAGTGCCAGACTTCCTGTCAGTCTGCCTGCAAAACATCCTGCACTGTTGCCAACCAGAAGTGCGAGAACAAGGATCGCTGAGGTTTCTGTGGTTCTTCACAGCAAAAGGGGAGGGGCTTTGGTCCCTCCCTCAATTTGTGACTTGGTAAATGTTTGGAGGATTTAATATGGTACATACCTTTTCTGTACTTGGATGTAATATCGCAGTGGATGTCAACAGCGGCGCGGTTCATGTGCTGGACCAGCTGAGTTACGACCTGCTGACAGCAGCAGGGGAGCATCCTGAGACCATGCCGCAGCTTCCTGGTGTAGACCCCGAGGCGGCGAAGAACGCCTGGCAGGAGCTCATGGCCCTGAAAGGCCAGGGGCTTTTATATACCCCCATGGATTATGTCGATCCCGCCGAGGCTGTGCCCCAGGACGCTCCTGTCAAGGCGCTCTGCCTCCATGTGGCCCACGACTGCAACCTGCGTTGCAAATACTGCTTTGCCTCTACCGGCGATTTTGGCACCGGGCGAAAGATTATGCCGCCGGAGGTGGCCAAAGCCGCCATCGACTGGGTGGTGAAGAAGTCAGGGAAACGCCACAACATCGAGGTGGATTTCTTCGGCGGCGAACCGCTCATGGCCATGGAGACCGTCAAGGCAACGGTGGACTACGCCCGGGCTCACGAAAAGGAGTGGGGAAAGCACTTCCGCTTCACCATGACCACCAACGGCGTTCTGCTCAATGAGGAAAATACAAAATATTTCAATGAAAATATGGATAACTGCGTTCTGTCTCTGGATGGCCGCCGGGAGGTCAATGACAAAAACCGTCTGACCGTAAACGGGAAGGGGAGCTATGATTTGATTGTCCCCAAATTCCTGGAGCTGATCCGCCAGCGAGACAAGGATAAGGACTATTATGTCCGTGGCACCTTCACCCGGGATAACCTGGATTTCTCCAATGACGTGTTGAGCATCGCTGATCTGGGTGTAGACAGTATTTCCGTGGAGCCGGTTACCGCAGACGATTCCGACCCCTATAGCCTTCGCCGGGAGGATCTGCCGAAGATCTATGAAGAATACGAGAAGCTGGCCAAGGTCATGCTGAAGCGGAAAGACTTCAACTTTTTCCACTTCAATGTAGACCTGACCCAGGGCCCCTGCGTGATCAAACGGATGCGCGGCTGCGGTGCCGGCTGCGAATATGTGGCTGTGACCCCGGATGGCGACCTGTATCCCTGCCACCAGTTTGTAGGGAAAGAGGAATACCGGATGGGCAGTGTCCTGACGGGAGCGTTTGACGAGACGATCGCTTCGACCTTTGCAGGTCTCAATATCTATACCCGGGAGGATTGTCAGGACTGCTGGGCCAGGTTTTACTGCAGCGGCGGATGCTCTGCCGCAAACCTGAATGCAAACGGGGATATGAAGAAGCCCTACGCGCTTGGCTGTGATATGCAGCGGAAGCGGCTGGAATGTGCCATTGCAATGCGGGCGATTGAAGCCGGTGCTGCAGAAATTCCGGAATAAATAATTCGTAAATATTATTTACACCGCATGCATTTTTGCATGCGGTGTCTTTCATTATCTATATGCAGTGTTATGTTTCGTTTTTTCGGCACTACATATAGATTTTTTGTGTCAGCGTCACGTGCAAAAGTTGCTCAGTTTACATAAGGCACTATACATAATATCTTGGCATAATCAACAAAATACAAAAAAAGTCTTGCTATTTCAGTCATTTTGCAGTATATTATCAGTGCAAGGCAAGAAACACACTGTGTATAACTCTGTGGAAAAAATAATTTTCCACAATATGTGGTATATTGCTTGAGTGTCCACCATACTATCTATGGGGTGATACCAATGACTCAAGTATTTATGCCAACACGCAGGAATTCAGCAAAAGCGCACACCGGCCTTTTAAATCTTCTGTTGTTTTTTACCGGTGCTCTGCTGGGCTGTCTGGTGGTGAAATTTTTTGGGCTCCAGAACAGTGCGCTCGCTGGTTTTTCTGCTGCGTCCCAGGCTTCTGAAGGCACTGCGCTTGCGGTCTCATTTCCCGCTGTGCTGGTGGCCAACGGAAAGTTCTTGATGCTGTTATACCTGTTTGCGTTTCTGCGATGCGGCGCGGCCCTGATTCCACCGCTGTTTGGCGCAGAGGGTGCATTTCTGGGCGCTGCGTTTGCTTCCGCGTTTCTGTCCGCCGGATTCCACGGTGCTATCAGAATCGCATTGCTCTTGCTTTTCCGCCTGCTTCTTGTGATCCCCTATGGTTTTTTGCTGGGGGAGTGGTCGGTTTCCCGCAGTCTCTCGTTAGGAGGCAGCGGTCTCCGGCGGGAAGCAAGCTTCCAGATCCTGCTCGTAACCCTGCTGGTCTTATTTCTGGCATCGTTTTTAGAGTACACCATCGGAAGCTGGCTGGGCGGAATGTATTTCTTGAAGTTCGGAGTATGATTGTGGTATGAAAACGTATCTATCTGCGTATGAACGCTACCTTCAAACCGAAAAACACGCATCTGCCAACACCGTCGCATCCTATATGCGGGATCTTCGGCAGTTCGCGTCATATGCAGAAGATCGTCAGCTTACCGCCGAGACTATCACGCAGGCCAATATCAGTACATATCTGGACTATCTTTCCGGTCTTGGAAAATCTCCGGCTACGGTTTCCCGGAGCCTGGCCTCTTTGAAGGGTTTCTTCAACTATCTTCTGAACAACTCTGCGATCGGCGAAAATCCTGCCGCGCACATTACGGCTGCAAAGGCGGAAAAAAAACTTCCCCAAGTACTCACCGGCAAGGAAGTAGAGCGGCTTTTGGCCCAGCCCCAGTGCACCGACATGAAAGGCTACCGGGACAAGGCCATGCTGGAACTGTTGTATGCCACCGGTATTCGTGTCACGGAGCTGATCTCGCTAAACATCACAGACTTAAACCTGGCCGGCAGCTTTATTCACTGCGAGAGCAAGGGGAAGGAGCGGATCATTCCGCTGTATCCCGCCGCCGTGGATGCTTTGGCGGTCTATGCACAAAATATTCGGCCCAAAATGATCGCGGACATCGATGAGCAGGCGTTGTTTGTCAATGTAAACGGCGACCGTATGAGCCGCCAGGGCTTCTGGAAGATCGTCAAAAGCTACCAGGAAAAGGCCCATATCGATAAGGATATTACACCGCACACCCTGCGGCACAGCTTTGCGACACACCTGCTGGAAAACGGCGCCGATCTGCACTCTATTCAGGAGATGATGGGCCACAGCGATATTTCTTCTACACAG
>CABSAB010000105.1 GCA_902475515.1 uncultured Eubacteriales bacterium
GGCGCTCTCCCGCCGCACTGCCCGGCACACGGAAAAGCCGTCCACCTCCGGCATGAGAATGTCCAGGAGCAGCGCGTCCACCGTGTTCTCCTCCAGATACGCAAGGGCCGCCGCCCCGTTTTCCATGGGGATGGGCCTCTCCCCCTTGGCGGCAAAATAGTCGCAGAGGATCTCCCGCAGCCGGGGCTCATCCTCCACCACAAGCACTTTATTGTCCATCCCGCTCCCCTCCTCTCGCCTTTATGCTAATTGTACCATGTGTTCTCCGTGTGACCAAGGATCATTTTTGAAAAAAATATCCCTGCGCCGCAGTCAGACGGCGTAGGGATATCCTATACAGTTACAGATCCTCGTATCCTTTGATCCCATAGGCGGTTTTCGCGCGTTTTACCGCCCGGATGATGGCCCGCTCCATGGCATAGGCCCCCAAGGTCCCTATCAGGTTCACATCGCCCGGCACTTCTCCCACAGACAGGGCATAAATGCTGTCCCCGTCGGCGGTGGTGTGCACCGGACGGATGGCCCGGGCGTAGCCGTTGTGGGCCATGCCCGCTACCTTGGAAAGCTGGTGCTTGGGAAGCTTCACATTGGTGACAACAATCCCCAGGGTGGTATTGCCATTGAACAGGTCCGGCATCCGCTCCGCGTCGGAAAACAATTCCTCCAGCGTGGACGAAAGGCCGTTTCCGTCGGCGCTGCGCAGACCCGCCAGCATGGTCCCGTCCGTGTCGTACACGTCCCCCAGGGCGTTCACCGCCACCAGGGCCCCCACCTTCACGGGCCCCGCCTGTACGGCGTAGGTCCCAAAGCCGGACTTCATGGCCCGGGTGATGCCCCGGTATTTCCCGATGGTGCAGCCGGTCCCCGCACCTACATTTCCTTCCAGCGGCGCGCCGTATCCGGCATTTTCACAGGCCCGGTAGGCCATAGCTCCGTCCGGCCGCACATCCTTGCTGCCGACTCCCAGGTCAAACAGGCACGACTGGCTCACCAGCGGCACCTTGCAGACCCCGGTCTCAAAGCCGATGTCCCGCTCCTCCAGGTATTTCTGCACACCGCCGGCGGCGTCCAGCCCGAAGGCGCTGCCCCCGGACAGGAGCACCGCATTGATGCCCTCTGCCGCCATCAGGGGATTTAAGATCTGAGATTCCCGGGAGGCAGGGCCGCCGCCCCGGACATCCAGCCCCGCGGGGCTCATTTTGTCGCAGAGGACCACTGTACACCCGGTGGCCGCGGCCTCATCCTGGGCATGACCCACCCGGAAGCCGCCTACCTCCATAATTCCGATCTCGTTCATAAAAACACCTTAGTCCTTTATCACAACACGCAGCACCTTGCAGATGGAACCGCTGAGCACGCAGCCCACCACGGCCTCCAGCACCGCCTGGATGCCCACATAGGCCCCCACAAACAGGAAAATGTTGTTCTGGAATTTCTCCAGCAGTTCCCCCGTCAGCAGTGCCTCCACCGTGGGCGCGTTCAGGAAGATGATCACCAGTACCGTCATGTAAAACAGCGTATTAAGCACCGGAGCTGCCAGACCGCCGATATAATAGCAGATGGTCTTGGTCTTATCGACCTTCTTCAGCGCCCGGAAGATCCAGCCCACGCACACGCCCATGAGTATCCGTGGAATGAAGCAGTTGATGAAGCTTAAAAGCACCACAATGCCGCCGTTATAGCCCACCATCATCAGCGTGGCAAAGCCCGTCTTGACAGCCGTATAGAAGCTGATGGCGCCCATAACGCCGCCCAGGATGCCGCCTGCCAGCGGCCCCAGCAAAATGGCCCCAACAGCCACCGGTACAGTCATGATAGACGCGTACTGTCCAGGCAGTGGGATCATGGCAAGACCGGTGAGATTCATCACCAGGAGAATCGCCACCAGCAGGGCCAGTTCGGTGAGATACCGAATGTTCTTCTTGTTTTTTTCCATATAAAATTCCTCCTGCTGCCGTTCTGCATAAAGCAGATACAGCGCAATTTTGGCATTTCGCCACAGAAAGTATACGCTCATTTTACAGAAAATGCAACCAAAAAATGACCTGCCGGAAGATACCACTTCCGGCAGGTTCTTTCACAGCATAATCCAATAAACTTGAACAACGTTTCCATCTGCGTCGATGACTTCCCGTTCCAGTTTTCCGCCGCAGTTCACAATGGTCTTTCGAGATGCCTCATTGTCCCTGTCACAGGTCAGCATCACCCGGGAAAGCCCCAGCTCTTTTGCATAGGCCAGAGCCATTTTAAGGATTGCCGTAGCGTACCCCTTTCTCCGCTCCGAAGGGCGAACCCCATAGCCAATATGTCCTCCATAGGCCGCCAGGACCACATTCAGCTCATGGCGAATATCCACCATGCCGATGATCCTTCCATCCGATTCCCGTACTGCAAAAAACGTACTGGCCGGAACCAAATCACCATGGGCACTTTTTCGGCCCCAGTTTTCCAGAACCCGCCGGAGCCAGGGGCCATACTCCATAGAATCCAGCATAGCATCTCCATGCAGCACCATTTCTCCGGCCTGGAAATATTCACTCTTATAATCCAGCGCTGCCTGCTCCATTTCTGCAGTGGGCTTTTGTAAAATTAATCTTTCCACACTCACTCCATCTCCCGAACGCCTTTCCAGATCATGAACGTGCACACCGCAGTCACCAGGGTCAGCATCACCATGCCCATGGGCACTTCGCCCCCGGTCTGCACAGCGCCCAGCACACTGACGGCGGTGGAGACCAGGCTCACCACCAGACAGAGGCTCACCAGGGCGGCAATGATCACACAGAGCTGTTTCTTTTTCATCTCACACCTGCCCCCCGTCCCGGCGGATCAGCAGCCGCACCGCCTCCACCGCCGTCAATATGGCCTCCTCCGTATCGTAGCTCTGGGGGTCCTCCAGGCCAAGCTCCCGCCGGGTCTGATTGGCAAACACCGCCAGGACCGCCCCCACACGCACCCGGCGCACAGCTCCCACAATGAACAGCGCCGCCGATTCCATCTCGCTGCACTTGGCCCCGGCCTTCACCCAGGCGTTCCACTTGCTTTTCAGCTGATCTCCCGCCGCCATGGAATCCGGGTCATGCTGGCCGTAGAATGCGTCCTTACACTGGACCACTCCCAGATGATGGCGGTTGTTCCTGGCCCTTGCCGCATCCCGCAGGGCCTCAGTCACGGAAAAATCCGCCACCGCAGGGAATTCCATGGGCACATATTCCCGGCTGGTACCCTCCATGCGGATGGCCCCTGTGGCAATGACCACGTCACCCCCCAGCACCTCCGGGTCCATGCCGCCGAGGGCCCGCCAATGCCCGTGGAGCAGACGCTGACCGGAACGCCCTCCAGGGTGCCGGTGTAGATCTTATATTCCCGGTTGTCCGCCACCAAATGGTGGTCGTCAAACTTCTCCGCGATCTTCTCACACCGCCCGGGGTCTCCGGGCAGCAGCACATACCTGCCCACATCCCCGGGCTTGATCTTCAGATGAAATTCCTCGCCCTGTGCATAAATCAGCGCCATGACGCGCCCTCCTCTCGTTTTTTCACTGGGAACGCTTTTCCTGTTTCTCCCGCCGACAAGCCACCGGGAATTTGCTCTCGGTCCGATGGTAGGCCGCGCAGGCCACGCAATCCCCATGGCGTGGACAGTGGACCCTCGGGCAGGGGCAGTCCCTGCGAATCTTTTTCTGTTCCGACATTCCATCACGCTCCCGCTGATATGTTTCTTTCTGCATTATACCGGTTCTTTTTCCCGCTGTAAAGGGAAATCAAAGCGCACCGGGGGGCCGAATATCCTGAACCCCGGTGCGCTTCAACGCCTTTGCGTCTTTTGGAAAAATATCCCCTCAGGTTGCACATAATGTGTCCGATTTTCGAGAAAACCGGAACCCCTTGGGGTTGTATTCACTTTTTTCTGCATAGGAGATTTTCGGTTTGGATTCTTTAGCCTGAGAAAGAGCGCCGCATCTCCAAGGGGTTTTCCACAGTTTCCACAGAGTTATCCACATTTCCCGCTGCATATACGTTTCGGGGAAAAATGAATATGCTGTTGACATAACGGAAAACATTCATTTTATTTGCATATTATGCAGAACATCCCCTTAAAATGTCAGGTCTGTCAGGTCCTCTATGGAAAGCTCCGGCTGCAGCGCCAGATTGATGCCGTAGGCCAGTACACGTGCGATCTCCCGAACCCGCCGGTCAATGTCGCTGGAGGTGACGATCATCCCCGTGGACACCTGCCGCAGCTGGTCCTCATCGGTCTCCTGCCCCGTGCGGGAAAACAGGTCCGCTGCCATGGTGGCCGCGTCCGTCACCGTGGGCACCCCCACCGCGATCACCGGGATGCCTATGGACTCTTGGTCCAGAGCGCTGCGGCTGTTTCCAATGCCCGAACCGGGGATGATGCCCGTGTCGGAAAGCTGCACCGTACTGCAAAGCTTCTGGGTATCCCGGGCCGCAATGGCGTCCACGGCGATCACCGCCGCTGCCTCCGTCCGCTGGGCCAGAGCCCGGACCGTTTCGGCGCTCTCAATGCCTGTGGTCCCCAGTACTCCTGGCACCGCCGCCCCCACCGGGCGAAAATGGCCGAATTCCCGGGGCAGCTCCTTGCGGATGTGCCTTGTCACCAGGATGTGGTCCGCCGTCAGGGGCCCCACGGCGTCCGGCGTAACCTCGCGGTTTCCCAGCCCCGCCACCAGCACCGGAAGATTCCCCTTCAGGTCCATCAGGTCCGTAATGTAGTCCGCCACCGCCCGGGCTGCCCCCTCAAAGCTCTCCTTCTCCCGGCGGAGCACCCGCCCCAGCTCCACGGTGATATAGGTGCCCTTGGGCTTTCCCACCGCCTCTGCGGCACTCTTGGATGTGAGCTTTACCACTGTAGCCTCCGTGCCGTGCCGTGTTTCCCGGCGCAGTTCCACCCCTTTGGGCAGTCCCTCCGGCGCCTCCTGAATGACCGGCGCCTCCATGGCAAGGTCTGTGCGTATCTCCATATGATCGCCTCCTCAGGGACTAGGATGCCCATTTTTTCCCGATTTCACCCCTCCGGAAGACCTCCCTGCCCTGCTCCCCCAATAAATTTTGCAAAAAACTGAAATTTCCTCTTGATTTTGCCCGCAAAATTTTGTATAATTCTTATCTGCATGGTAGCTTACACAAGGTACCCCGTACCTTTTAGAACGATATGTGGAGGAGGTGTTTTCGTGCCCAATATCAAGTCTGCCAAGAAAAGAGTGCTCGTCTCCCGTGCGGAAAATGAGCGCAACAAGGCTGCGAAGTCTCTGCTGAAGACCAATGTCAAGAAGTTCGAGGCTGCTGCCGCTTCCGGTGATAAGGAAGCCGCTGCCGCTGCCGCCAAGGTCGCCGTTGCCACCATCGACAAGTCCGTCGGCAAGGGGATCCTCCACAAGAACACTGCTGCCCACAAGAAGAGCAGCATCGCCTGCAAGCTCAACAGCCTGTAAGCAGCGTATCGATACCGTCTCAAATCTTTATGATTTGGGACGGTTTTTTCTACTTGTCCACAGCCACCGGATATTGTATAATAATGAAAGACTACATACTCTTTTGGAGGTTTTGATATGAACTATGCGGAAGAATCCTTAAAGCTTCACTACCAGTGGAAAGGCAAGCTGGACACCGTGCCCAAGATGGACGTCAAGACCAAGGACGACCTGTCCCTGGGACGTCCCCAAAGGACTTGAACAGCACACACTTGC
>CABSAB010000106.1 GCA_902475515.1 uncultured Eubacteriales bacterium
AGGCATCCAGGAAGTATTGGGGTGCAAAGTTGTACATGGTTCAGCTCCCCTTTCGAAAAATTTTTAAAAAGCCGGAGGCGTCAGCCTCCGGCTTTCGCAGGATCTATTACAAATTATTCGTAGCTCTGCCAGGCGTTGTCGCCGGTGGAGGTCACATAGTTGACCTCGCCCTCGGGCAGCTGGGTGATGTCCATCTCAAACCATTTGTTGGAGAACTCGGAGAGCGTGCCGTCATTCTGCATCTCGACCTCCAGGTCGTTGATGGCCTGGATGATGTCCTTGTTCTCGTCCACACGGTTCCAGGCGTAGACAATGGGCATGTTCTTCCACTGAATATCCTGAATGGTCAGAGTGTCGCTGTAGCCCAGGTCACGGACCTTGTAAGCGCAGGTGGAGGTGACCATCAGCGCCGCGTCGGTCTCCTTGCTCACAACGTTCTGGATCAGAACAGCGGAGGAATCGGGATACATGGCGGAGATGTTCACGCCCTGCTCCTTCTGCTGGGCAATGATGTCCTCCAGGATCAGCTGGGGGTTGGAGCCTGCGGGGGTCGCCTGCGTCACCACCGTTAATGAGGACCGTCTTGCCGTCCCAGAAGCTCAGATCGCCGGGCTCAGGCACGCCGTCTTCCGTGCGGGAGACGATGGAATAGGACTCCCAGGCGTAAGTGTTGGTGAACCAGTAGGCGCCCAGACGGTCCTCATTAACGGTGGTGACGCAGGCGATGGTGTCCACCTCGCCGCTCTGGAGCATACCCCAGATGCCGGTGGGATCGGCCACGACCCACTCAATCTCCATGCCGTAGTAGTCGGCGATGTAGTTCATCACGTCGATATCCATACCCTCAACGCCGCCGTTGCCGTCATCCTGGCTCCAGCCGGCCTGCTGGCCGCTGGTGGCGACCTTCAGCTTCTTGCCGGCAAGGGAAGCCCACTTGGTCTTCAGGTCCTCGCCGCCGTTTTCAACAGTGGAACCCTCGGAGATGGCGGAAGACTCAGGGACCACAGTGGCTGTCGGGGCCTCGGTGGCCTCAGGCGCCTCTGTGACAGAAGCATTTTGCGCGGCGGAAGCGGAAGCTTCCGCGCTGGATGTACCATTTCCGCAGGCAGTCAGACCTGCCAGCATGCAGATAGCCATGACAGTGCACAGCACTCTTTTCCAAAGAGAAATTTTCATATTGATCTCCTCTCGATTGCCTAAGCGCGGCAGAGGGACTCGGCTCTATGTCCGCGCTTAATCTTGTATCAATTGCGTACAAAAATTATTGTATGCGTTTTCCGGGGAACTGTCAAGAGATTCTTTCCGGAATTGGTCGGATTTTACACTGTTCGGATTGTGCTCCATGGGGTCAGTTTATGGCGCCCCGGCCAAATGAGGATTGACGGAAGCCTGAGGGACCGATATAATATAGTTAGATTTGGAAAGAACTGCATAGGAAAGGAGCAGCAGAGCTATGGACAAGTTAAAGACATATTTGAAAGATGGGGTGGAGGTCCCCGCCGGAACGCCCGGCGCGGCGGTTTATGAGACGGCACCCATTGCTCCGGAAACGGGCCTGTATGCCGGCGGCATGACCAAGGGCAGCTGTGATTACCGCACGGCCCTGTTTGTGGATGGCGGCAGCGTGAAAGCGGAGCAGAGTGTGACCGAGGCCTTTGTGGGCGGCAGCTTTGACGGAAAATCGGCACAGAATGGCAAGATCGACTCGGATAATGCCCATTTCAACGGCATTATGGTCAATGATTCTGATTATACAGTGAAAAATGTTACCATGACGGCGGACGGGTCCGGCGGCAACGACTTTAAAGGCTACGGCGCGGGTCTGGCCGCCTACGGCAAGAGCAAGGTGGAGGCCGACGGCTATGTGTTCTCCGGTGCAGGTGTGGTACGCCACGGTGTGTTTGCCGGCGGGACAAACCCTGAGGACGGCCTGACGGTTACGGTGAAAAACTCCTTTGTGAAGGCCGACGGTTCCAAGTATGAGGCAAAGGCCGAAGGCATGTCCTCCTGCCCCTGGATGCTGGGCATCAGTCCCGATGGCCACGCCCGGGCCACCATGTGTGACGGCTACAGCCATGTGAACTATGAGAAGGATATTCTTCTGTCCGATGGCTGGGGTGTGCTTTCCGTAGACGATACCGGCGATACTAAGGAGTTTGGCACCTATGCCATTGAGATGCAGGTGAGGGATTCTGTCATCGATGTGACGACCGAGGGGACCAACGATCCCAGCTGCTACGCCACCTATTCCATCGGCGGCTGCCGGAACCGGTTCTATCACTGCGTGGTGGGCGACGGCGCAAAGTCCGAGATGTATAAAAATTTGAAGGCCGCGTTGCCGGATACCGGGGTCACCTATAATTATAACACTAAGAAGTACGGCATGACCTACGCCGCAGTTGTGGCCAACGAGCACGCCAGCGCGGGATGGTACGACGGTTCTGTGGTGACCACCAAGTATGGTGTTATGTACCACAAGACCAACAATGTCCGTTATGTGCCCGGTGCCGGGGATGATTCTTCGGCGGCTCTGCCGGCCTGCGGGGTCACCGAGGTGGAGGATTCCACCTTCAATACCCAGGGCGCAGCATTCCTGATCAAGGCCTGCACCCCGGTGATCTCCGTGAAAAACAGCAAATTCAACTCCGAAAAGGGCGTCATCGCCCAGGTGATGACCTGTGACGATCCCGGCATGGGAACGCCTGCGTTCTCCGAGGTGCTGGATACATCTGCCCCTGTAGCAAAGGACCCCAAATACGATCCCTACCACTATAACCGCAAGGATCAGAAGCTGTTCCGGAAGTTTGATGTGAAGAACATGATCGCCGATCCCCAGCTTTCTTTCCAGGGCTGCAATGAGAAAAATGGCACAGCTCTGAACGGCAATTTCTATAACAGCATCTCCGTAGAGACCAACGGCGAGGGCATGCTCTGGTGGGGCCAGAACATGATCCTGAACTTCGACGCCTGCGATATCAACGGCGCCTGCTCCTCCTCCGTTGCGGTCCATGACGCGTATTCCTATTATATGGTCCCTGCGGACAACCGGTATGGCGGTATTCCTGTGGACGCCGATGGCTATGAGATCAAGGGAACTTGGGAGAAACCCTCCTTTGGTCCGCCCATGCCCATGGAAGGGGATGCCCCCGGCGGCCCGGATATGGGCGGTATGCCAGAGATGCCCAGCATGGGTGAGATGCCTCCCATGCCGGAGCCGAAGTTCTACTTCACCCCCGACTATGATGCTGCCGGAAACCTGGTGGTCATCGGCAAGGAGAAGCTGACTCCCGCACTGGGCTGCATCATTGGCAAAGACGCTACGCTGCTGGGCGGCCTGACCAATACGGCGGCTCCCACTGTGAACAATGGCGTGTGGGTGTCTTTGAAGAACGGCTCTACCTGGAATCCCGTGGGCAAGAGCTATCTGACCCGGCTGGAGGTCTCTGCCGACAGCAAGATCAACGGAACTGTCACCGTGGACGGAAAAGCGGTTACCCCGACAGCCGGTACGGTCTACACCGGCACCATTGTCGTGAGCGCATAAATCTTGAGCGCAAGCGCCCATCCGGAAAGTATCCGGGTGGGCGCTTTTCTGCGTGCTGCGTGGTTTTTCTTTACTTTGGCATTGAAAAACGCTATAATATACTATCAAATGAAACGAAGCGGAGGGACTTGCGTGATTCGATTGGCAGCGGAATTGGATATACCTGCGGTTTCGGCCATTTATGAGGCGATCCATGAAAAGGAGGCCCGGGGCGAAGGTACCACCGGCTGGCTTTGGGGGATCTATCCTACAGAGCAGACGGCACGGGAGGCCCTTTCCCGGGGAGAACTGTTCGTCCTGGAACAAGATGGCAGCATCCTGGCTGCCGCAAGGATCAATCAGGAGCAGGTGGCGGAGTATGCCTTGTGCCCATGGAGCATGGATGCCCCGGCGGAGCAGATCATGGTGCTTCACACGTTGGTAGTTGACCCGGAAGCTGCCGGACAGGGGCTGGGCCGGGCCTTTGTGGCGTTCTATGAGGCGTATGCCCTGGCGCATGGGTGCCGGTATCTTCGTATGGATACCAATGCAAAGAATTTGCCCGCCCGGAAGCTGTATCATAAACTGGGATATACGGAAGCGGGGATCGTGCCCTGCGAGTTCAACGGCATTCCCGGTGTGCAGCTTGTGTGCCTGGAAAAGACGCTGGAGGAAGAATAGATGACAAAGATCAAGCAATGGCTGGGCTCCCGCAAGGGCCTGTGGGCAATGATGGGCGTGCTGTTTTTGTATATGCTGCTGTTAAACTGCCTGACGCCTTACATCGCGGATGATCATGTCTATCGGATGAGCTTTTACGACAAGCAGCCCCTGGAGAGCCTCGGCGATGTGGCACGGTCCATGTATGTACACTGCTTTACCATGAATGGCCGGGTGGTCAGCCATGGCCTGGAGCAGATTTTCCTGCTGATGCCCAAGCTGGTGTTCAACCTCTGCAATGCGGCAGTCTATGTGGGGCTGATGTATGCCCTGTACTGGATCTGCAATATGGGCAGGAAGGCCCGCCCATGGCTGTTTGTGGGAATATCCATGGTCTTTTGGCAGTTCATGCCGGTGTTCGGCCAGGTAGTTTTGTGGCAGGTGGGGGCGTTGAACTACCTGTGGGGACTGGCTGCGGGGATCGTTTTTCTGCTGCCGTATCTTGCGCATTATGCCCTTGACCGGGAGCTGCTTCCAAAAATCCGGATGAAGCTTTTGTTTACCCTTGGAGCGGTGCTCATGGGGATGTATACGGAGGTCACGTCGTTTATCGCGATCTTGCTCGGGGCGCTTTTACTGGTGCTATCCGATGGCGCCGGGCGCGCGAAACGGAGAACATGGCTGTGGTTCCCGCTGGCGGCGGGGTGCGTTGGCTTTTTGATCATGATGGCAATGCCTGCGGAGATGAATGCCAAGCAGGGTGCCTTTTCCCTGACGCAGCTGCTGCGTGGCTTTGATGTAGCCGCCGGGATGCTGGAGACCCATTTGAAATGGCTTTGTATCGCCTGGGGTGTATGCTTTGGACTTAGCGTATATGGAAAGCTTCCGGTGAAGCGGCTGGTGCTCTCAGGGCTGTTTGCCTTTGGAGCGGTGACGGCAAACTTTATGCTGATGGCAGCGTCCTACTATCCGGAGCGGTGCCTGTGCACCAGCTGTATGCTGCTGATTTTGGCCTGCGGTGTGCTGGCGGCGGAGTGGGACAGAGGGACTGCCGGGGCGCTCCGGGCATGTGCCGGGGCTGCTTTGACCGTAGCGTTCCTATTTTCCCTGGCCAGAGGGTCCTATGACATTTGGTGGACCCACACCAGCTTTACCGCCCGGGAGACCGCTATAGAGCAAGCTGTGGCGGAGGGACAGAGAGACCTGGTTTTGCAGATCGTCCATCCGCAAACAAAATACAGCGCATTCTGGGAGACGAAAGATTTGGATACGGAGACGGCGGATACCTGGCCAAACCGGCAGATCGCCCAGTGGTACGGTGTCGATTCGATCATAGGTCAATGAGAAAGGAAGTGGAAGTATGCTCTCGATCATACTGCCTGCCTATAATGAGGAGAAAATGATTGCCGTGGCATCGGCACGCCTGGCGGCGCTGATGCAGGCGGCGGAGATCCCCTACCAGATCATTTTTGTGGATGATGGCTCCAAGGACTGCACCTGGAGCGAGTCTCCACGAT
>CABSAB010000107.1 GCA_902475515.1 uncultured Eubacteriales bacterium
GCGGGCCTGACCATCAGGCGGGAGACCGGCAGCACCAAATGGATGCTGTTTTCCATGGCCCTCCCAACGGTGGTGGGAATGGTGCTGTGTATGGTGATTCACTTTGTTTGCAGTGTATTCTAGCGCAGATAAAGACCGCCGCCGCAGATTCCTTTCTGCGTCGGCGGTCTTTCTGTATTCGATTTAATCGTCCTGGATGGCCCGCAGCAGTTGGGGGATAAACTGCTTTTTCCGGGATACGACCCCCGGGAGAAGCACGCCGTATTCCCCGGCCTGTACGCCAAAGGCCTTTTCCACCAGTGCCGTGGCCCCGCCTCCGGCGGAGAGTACCAGGGCCGATTGGTCCGGCAGGCTGGTGAGCATGTAGAATACCATGTCGAGTCCTGTCTGCCCCAAGGCCTTGGGCAGATAGGAATGGATCATCTCCCGGGCCTGCTCGTAGCTTCCTGTGCTCACAAAGCTGCCCTGGCCCACGCCGAAATGCAGCCCGCTGGCATCAAAGGTCTTGTAATCCTGCAAAAATATGTCCTGGGGTGTTTTGCCGTCCAGGGCCTCCCCGGCCTCGAACATAGCCCCGGCCAGCTCGTCGATGTCCACCCCCGCAATGCCCGCAAGGGCCGTGGCCGTGGCCTCGTCCAGGGACGTGCAGGTGGGGGACTGGAATTTCAGCGTGTCCGACAAAATGGCCGAGAGCAGGATGCCCGCCATCTGCGGCTCCACAGAGATGCGGTTTTCCTGATACATCTGATAGACCACCGTGGCCGTGCAGCCCACGGGCTGATTGCGGAAGTACACGGGGCTTCCGGTCTCCAGATTGCCGATGCGGTGGTGGTCGATGACCTCCAGGATCTCGGCTTCCTCCCAACCGTCCACGCACTGGGTCTTTTCGTTGTGATCCACCAGGATCAGCTGCTTCCGGCGGAGATTCAGAAGGTTCCGCCGGGAGATCACGCCCACATATTTGCCGTCGGTGTCCAGAATGGGAAAGTATACGAACCGGACCTTGCCCATGATCTCCTTTACGTCCTCCAGGTCGTCGGTGGTGGTGAAGGTCAAGAGGTCGTGTGTCAGCATATGGAACGAGATGGGCACGCTCTGGGAGATCAGGCAGGCCGTGGGATAGGTGTCGTAGGGGGTGGAGATGATGGCGCAGCCGTGCTCCTCCGCCAGACGGATGATGGTCTTGGGTACAGCGGAGCCGGTGCACACCACGATGCAGCTGGCCCCCATCTCAATGGCGCAGTACTGGGATTCATAGCGGTTTGCCACCAGCACCAGATCGCCGGGCTCCACCACCGCCTCCATAGTCTCGGGGCTGGCGGCGCCGATGACGATCTTGCCGGACTGGACGCAGCCCTTTGGATCGCCTGTGACCAGCGTCCCGTTCAGCGTCTCCAGAATATTGGCGTAGGGGGTGTGGGACAGGGACAGAAACTGGGTGTCCAGGGAGTCCATGTTGCTCATGGCCAGGTCCTTCAGGGTGATGATGCCCAGAAGCTTTCCGTGCTCGTCGGTGATGGGCAGGGTGGAGATCTGCTGGTCCCGCATGGTCTCCCAGGCACGTCTTACGGTCATCATCCCCGAGACGCCGGGCATTTTCCGGATGTCGATGTCCTGGACCTGAGCACCGGCGTCGGCGCATAGCTCCGGCACCTCCAGGCCGAACCGCCGGAGAACGTATTCCGTTTCTCCGTTGATCTCCCCGGCCCGCAGGGGCGCGTAGGTCCCCGTTCCCAATTGATTTTTCAGATGGGCGTAGGCAATGGCCGAGCAGATGGAATCCGTGTCGGGATTCTTGTGGCCGATGACGCCGATGGGTCTGACTGTTTCCATGCAATACTCCCCTTAATCATTCAGCAGGTTTTATGTTCCGATATTCTAGCATACTTTTGGCAGAAAGCAAAGAGGGAACCGCTGTTTGATTTGAAAAGCTTGTGACAATTTACCCGGAAAAACCGCCTTGACTTTTTGCCCCTCCGGCTGATAAAATAACCGGGACAATAATTTCATATGGGACATAAACGACACATGTGGTGCTCTGCACGTAAATCTGATCACGGGAACTATGTTTTCTTTCAGAATTGCAGCGCCGCCTGTGTCTTTTTTGCGCCCGAAAAGGAGTATGAGCTATGCCAAAAAGCAAAATTCAGAAGATGATCTTCGCACTTTTGACGGTCATCGTCACGGTCCACGGCTATGTGTTTTACAGCCTGTATGTGGTCAACGGTCAGACCCTGATGAACGTGACGGAAGCGGGCAGCGTCCTTGCGGCCATCCGTGCCCAGGGGGGTGTGTACATGGTGGGGCGGATGGTGCCCATCTGGGCGGTGGTGCTGGTGGAGTTCCTGCTGGCCTACTGTCTGGAGATCCTGGTGGGTAGCCCCAGCTCCTTCAAGCTTGCCTCCAAGGTCTTTGATCCCCGGACCACCCATCCGGTGCTCTTTGAGACGGCCATCATCTGCGCCACCGTGGGCATCATGTGCCCGGCTATGAGCCTGATCGCCGCGGCCCTGTACTATCCCTATTACAGCGGCTTCCATGCGGCGACGTTCCTGGCGAACTGGGGAAAGCTCGTGTGCTTCAACTTCCCCTTTGCGTTTTTCTCCCAGCTGTTTTTCATCCAGCCCCTGGTGCGGACCGTGTTCAAGGCGCTGTTTGGGCGGAAGGGTGCCAAAGAGCAGGTAAACGTCTAATAAAAAACGGGCCCGTCGGGAAAGCCATTGCTTTTCCGATGGGCCTGCCTTATAATACGAAACAACAGGAGAAACCGGATAAAGGCGGAGGGAAGGAGGGGTATCCGTGTGCCGGACTGATATACAATTTGACAACCATGATGAACGAATTAAATATTACGAGTTGTTATTGGAACGTGACTTGGATACGCTCCCGCTTTTTCAGCTTCTGCAAGGCTACCGATTCGTGTTTTATCAACAGGGCGACCGGGATACCTGGATCGATATCGAAAAATCCGCCAAAGAATTTTCAAACTACAAACAAGGATTAGAAGCCTGGAACCGATACTATGGAGACCGGGAATATGAGCTGTTTGACCGAATGGTTTTTATCGAAAACGCAGCCGGGGAAAAGGTCGCAACAGCTACGGCGTTTTATGATATCACTGGCCGTGACAAATCCGGTGCCGGATGGCTGCACTGGGTCGCTGTCCGCAGGGAGTACCAGGGGAGAGGACTCGCAAAGCCCTTGATCGCCTATGTGTTAGGGCGTATGCGTGAACTGGGGTATACACATGCCAAGATACCGACACAGACGACCACATGGCTTGCCTGCAAAATATACCTTGATTTGGGGTTTGCTCCAATTCCTCAAAATGCGGTCAACAGCAGGGATGGATGGAGGATTATAAAGGCGCTTACAAATCATGCGGCGTTGGATTCTTTTGATGCGGCATCCATAGATGAAATCGTGTAAAAAGCACGGCGGAATGTTTCCGCCGTGCTTCTTCGTTATTTCGGTGCGTAATGATGGGGCTTAAAAAGCTACCGGTCCATTCTCCGCGAGATAATAAAGCCCCTCCGGTCCCTCGGCCACCGTCAGATCGCAGGCCACATTCTGGCTGGGATCAGGATGTCCCTCCCACAGGTGATAGAGCGTGGGCAGGAATACCGGCCAGCGGGAAGCCTCATATTCCGAGTGGATGGCCCCATCCTCCGGCGCGGGAGCCGAGGTGGGGTCCTCCAGCACAAAGGCCGGGGGCTCTGAGCAGCGGGTGTTCGCCACAGCGGCCACGATATGGTTGCAGCCGCCGTCTGCATCCTCCCACATGTGAACGGTGGAATCCACGAATTCCCCCTTGGCGTTGAACACGCCCTCCACAATTACGTGGGCCAGATGGGCCGTAAAGAAGAACCAGCTGAGGTCCAGCCGATTGATCTGCACGCCGCTGCCGCCGAACACGGGCTTGCCGGGCACCATGGCCTCGGAGATCATGTGGGCGGAGTTCAAAAATCCGTACTGCCCGGGGCTTTTTACCCAGTTAAACCGTTTGTGGGACCCGGGGGCCCAGAGGTAGTAGCCCTTTTCCATGTTGGCCCACCACCAGTCCAGCATCTTTGCGGAGACACCCGGGAGAAAGTGCTGGGCCTGAGAGGTGATGACATAACCCTTCGCCTTTGCCTCGTCCGTCAGCTCCAGCGCCGGATAGGCCGGTGTGGGCGCGGAAAGGGGCGTAAAGGGCAGCGTTTTCACATGGATGTTTTTTTGAAAGGGCATGTAGGTCTGCCCACCGTTGGGGATGTATTCCATAAGGCATTACTCCTGTTCGTTTTTTCTTAGCATAGCACGAAACGGCATGCTGTGCAAATATCCAATATTGATCGGCGATAACCGGGGGTTATATGCCCGGCGTTTTGCGTTCAAAATTTTGACATGGACGGCCCTCCGGTCCCATAAAATTGTGTGATGGCGGACATGCAGGGGGCAGCCCCCGGCGGAAATCCTGCCTGCCGGGCCATTCATGCACAAAACACATAAAATTTGGAACAGTACCCAACAAAATAGACAGGTTTTCGGTACAAATAAACGTGAAAAAACGGTTGAACGGTGGCGATTCCTGTGATACAATGATAGGAGAAAATCTCTGCCCAGGGGGAAGGGGCTATGGCCAATTTCCCCGGCGGAAATTCTAGATAAGGGAGTTTGACAAACAAATGGGCAAAATTTCTTTGTTGATAGATGGCACCCAGATCCAGGCCGAAGAGGGCATGAGTGTCCTTGAGGCTGCGCTTTCTGCGGGCATCTATATTCCGCATCTGTGCTCTCATCCCGATCTTCCCGCCACGGGCGGATGTAAGATGTGCGTGGTGGAGATCGACGGCGAGGCCGCCCCGGTTTCCTCCTGTGTCACCGAAGTTCGTGAGGGCATGAACGTAAAAACCAAATCCGACAAGCTCACCCAGCTGCGGAAGATTGCGCTGGAGCTGATCATGGCGGGCCATCCCCACGACTGCACCGGCTGCCGGGCCTACGGCAACTGCGAGCTCCAGGCCATGTGGCAGTATCTGGGCGTGCTCCACGCCCGCATGAAGGACGAGTTCCCCGAGAAGCAGACCCTGAAGATCGGCACCGGCACCCCCGTGATCATCCGGGAAAATGACCGCTGTATCCAGTGCGGCCGCTGTGTCCGGGCCTGCAACAGCCTTAGAAAGGTCGGCGCCATTGACTATCAGAAGAAGGGCCTGGAGACCTATATCTCCACCCCGAACGACCTGCCGCTGAACCAGACGGACTGCCGCTTCTGCTCCGCCTGCGTGGAGGTCTGTCCCACCGGCGCCTTGATAGACATGGAGGGCCTGTTCCGGGAGGATCTGCCCCGGGAGCAGTCTTTGGTCCCCTGCCGTGCCGAGTGCCCGGCCCACACCGATATTCCCGCGTATCTCCGGCTCATCGCCGAGGGCAAGTATTCTGAGGCTGTGGGTGTGATCCGCGAGAAGCTGACGTTCCCCCACGCCCTGGGCTATGTCTGCAACAACCGCTGCGAGACCGGCTGTAAGCGCAAGATGGTCAACGACCCGCTGTCCATCCGGAACCTCAAGCGTTTTGCCGTGGAAAACGACAAGGACCAGAGCTGGAAAGAACAGTACATCACCCCGAAGAAGCCCCGCACCGGCAAGAAGGTCGCCGTCATCGGCGGCGGTTTTTGATGGGATGGTTGCACTCCAGTTTCACG
>CABSAB010000108.1 GCA_902475515.1 uncultured Eubacteriales bacterium
CAACCACCACCACAATGCTGGCGGTGATCATGGTCCGTCTGGGCGGCGCCGGAACAAGCTGCTGCTCCACCATGCCCAACCTGAAGGGAGGTGCAGACCAGTGAACACGGTTGCCATACGCGCCAACCGGCGCAAACTCCTGATTTTGGCCTTTCTGGTTTTGCTCTGCGCGGCGGGCTATATGCTGGTTGAAGTGAATTTCTCTAATCCCAAGCTGCTGGCCTACGCCATGAAGATCCGAACTCCCAAGCTCATCGTCATGCTGATCACGGCCTTTGCCATTGGCGGAGCCTCCATCGTGTTCCAGTCCATCATCAACAACACCATCGTGACTCCCTGCCTGCTGGGGATGAATTCCCTCTATACCCTCATCCACACGGCGGTGGTGTTCTTTCTTGGATCTGCCAGCGTGGTGGCCTCCAACGCCAATCTGTCCTTTGCAGTGGATGTTGTGCTCATGGGTATCGCCGCCACAGTAATCTACAGCTGGATTTTCAAAAAGACAAAGCATAATGTGCTGTATGTGTTGCTGGTGGGTACAGTACTGACCTCCTTCTTTGGCAGCATCCAGACCACGCTGACCCGGGTCATGGACCCCAATGAGTACGACAGTCTGCTGAATACCCTGGTGGCAAGCTTCAGCAATATCAATTCCGAGATTATCGTCTTTTCCCTGATTCTTCTGGCAGGCGTCATCTTCGCTCTGCGCAAGGAACTGGCCCTGCTGGATGTGCTGACATTGGGCAAGGAGCAGGCCATCAACCTCGGCGTGGACTACGACCGCTGCATCCGCCGCCTGCTGCTCGGCGTGACCCTCTGCATCGCCGTGGCCACCGCCATGGTGGGGCCCATCTCCTTTTTGGGGCTCATCATCGCCAACCTGTCCCGGCAGCTGCTCAAGACCTTCCGCCACACCCAGCTGGTGCTGGGCTCGGCCCTGTTCGGCATGATCGTGCTGGTGGGCGGGCAGCTCATCGTCGAGCATGTGTATTCCTACTCCGTGCCGGTGAGCGTGTTCATCACCGTGGGCGGCGGCCTTTACTTCCTCTACCTCCTCCTGACAAGAAAGAAGGTGTGACCATGCGTGTACAGGAATTGACAAAACAGTATGACGGGAAAACCGTGGTGGACGGCGTGAGCTTCGCCATTCCCAAGGGCAAGGTGATTTCCCTGATCGGCCCCAACGGCGCGGGCAAGTCCACCGTCATGGGCATGATCTCCCGACTGATCGCCCACGACAGCGGACTGGTAGACTTTGAGGGCAAGGACATTGGCAAATGGAAAAGTAAGGAGCTCTCCAAGCGTCTTGCCATCCTGACCCAGTCCAATAACATCCAGATGAAGCTGACTGTGCGGGAGCTGGTGACCTTCGGGCGCTTTCCGTATTCAGGCAACCGGGTCACCCCAGAGGATCAGAAGATTATCGACCGAGCTATTCACTACATGGAACTGGAGGAGTTCCAGGATCGCTTCATCGACGAACTCTCCGGCGGCCAGCGGCAGCGGGCTCTGATCGCCATGGTCATCGCCCAGGACACGGAGTATGTGCTGCTGGATGAGCCCACCAACAATCTGGATATCTACCACGCCACCAATATGATGAAAATCGTCCGCCGCCTCTGCGACGAGCTGGGGAAGACGGTGATTTTGGTGCTGCATGAGATCAATTATGCGGCATTCTATTCTGATTACATCTGTGCCTTCAAGGACGGAAAAATCGCCAAGTTCGGCACTGTGGAGGAGGTGATGACGAAAGAGAACCTGTCCCAGATCTATCAGGTGGACTTCGAGATCCTGACCATTGCGGGCAAACCCCTGTCCATCTACTATTGACCCTTATTTTCAGTACTTTTTAGAAAAGGAGTATCCAAATGAACATGAAAAAGATGCTTTCTCTTGCCCTGGCCGGTGTGATGGCCCTGAGCCTCATGGCCTGCTCCGCTCAAAATGGCGGCGATTCTTCCGAGAATACCTCCTCGCCCAGCAGCAGCCAGTCCAGTGAGGAAACCCAGAACAACGAAACCCCTGAGTCTGTGACCATTACCAGCCTCAATGCCAACAAGGAGGCGGCGGAGCTGGAGGTGCCTTACGATCCCCAGCGTATCGCCATTCTGGATATGGCCTCGTTGGACATTCTGGATACCCTGGGCGTGGGCGACCGGGTAGTGGGTACCGCCTCCACCAGTCTGGAGTATCTCCAGGACTACATCAATGACGATATCGCCAACCTGGGCACCATCAAGGAGGCCGATCTGGAGGCCGTCATGGCCTGTGAGCCGGATGTCATCTTCATCGGCGGCCGCCTGGCTTCCAGTTATGACGCCCTCAGCGAAATCGCTCCTGTAGTCTATCTGGCCACGGATACTGAGCTTGGGGTCGTGGAGAGCGTGCGGCAGAATGCCACTACCATCGCCTCCATGTTTGGTCTGGAGGACAAGGTAGACGAGTTGATGGCTGACTTCGATGCCCGCATTACCGCCCTGTCCGAATCGGTTCCCATCACCAGTGCCATCGTGGGTATGTGCACCAGCGGCAGCTTCAATGTGCTGGGCAACGACGGCCGCTGCTCCATCATCGGCGTGGAAGTCGGCTTTGAGAACATCGGTGTTGACGCCAATATTGACACCTCCACCCACGGCAACGAAGCTTCGTTCGAGTTCATTGTGGAGAAGGCCCCCGACTATATCTTCGTTATGGACCGTGACGCCGCCATCGGCACCGACGGCGCACAGCTGGCCCAGGAGATCATGGAGAATGAACTGGTGATGGGAACCGATGCCTACAAGAACGGCAACATCGTCTATCTGGCTCACCCCGCCGTGTGGTACACCGCCGAGGGCGGCATCACCGCGCTGGATCTCATGCTGCAGGATTTGGAGAGCGAGCTGCTGGGTTAACTCTGTTTCAGATAGAGTATTACGGCCTTTCTCCAAAGAACTCATATATCATATTCATCGAACTTGACTACTAACGAAAGGAGCGCTTACCATGGATCAGGAAAACAGAATGCCTCTTATTGGCGACAAGGCCCCGTCCTTCGAGGCTGTCACCACCCAGGGCCCTATCAAATTCCCAGAGGATTACGCCGGCAAATGGGTGATCCTCTTCTCCCATCCTGCGGATTTCACCCCGGTCTGCACCACGGAGTTTATGACCTTCGGCTCCATGATCGACGAGTTCAAGGCTCTCAATACTGAGCTGGTGGGCCTTTCAGTGGACTCCATCTACTCCCACATCGCCTGGCTGCGGAAGATCCAGGAGCTGGAGTGGAACGGTAAGAAACACATCAATGTGACCTTCCCCCTCATCGAGGATATCCGCATGGAGGTGGCCAACAAGTACGGCATGATCCAGCCGGGACAGTCCAACACCCAGGCGGTACGGGCGGTGTTTGTCATCGACCCCAACGGCGTGGTGCGAACCATCCTGTACTATCCGCTGTCCACGGGCCGTAACTTTGACGAGATCAAGCGTATCATCCTGGCGCTCCAGAAAGCGGACGCCGACGCCTGCGCCACCCCGGCCGACTGGCGGCCCGGCGATGATGTCATCGTACCCACCGCTGGCAGCTGCGGCGTAGCCAAGGAGCGGATGGACAACCAGAGCGAGAATCAGTATTGCCTGGATTGGTTCATGTGTTTCCGCAAAGAGGCGAAGTAATACTAAGTTAATTCCCCAATAACAGAAAACCGGTCGAGATTTCATGCACGAGATCTCGACCGGTTCTTTTTTGTTGTATTTAGGTCATTTTGCAATGGTTCACAAAAATTATTCAGAGAACAATGATTATCAGGCCTTCCGTTATATTGTAATTGCTTTGACTGGAATTACAGAAAATGCGCAAAAATCTTACAACAGGTTAGCTACTCAAGTCGTTCAGTAAATGCTTCCAGACAATAGCCGACTTCCCGCACAGAGCGAATGTAGAATGAGGCATCTGGATTAGCCCGATACAGCTTCTCGCGCAGGTTGCAGATATGAAAACCTATCGTATTGTTTTCGTTTCCTGTAGTGAAATCGCCCCAGACCTGTTCGTAAATCTGTGCATAGGTCAGCACACGGCCTTTATTGGCGGCCAGCAGCAGGAGAATCCGATATTCTTTTGCGGTAAGCTGAATCTCCTGTCGATCCCGAAAGACCTTTCGTCTGCTTGGAAAGATCTCAAGACCAGGGAGCGAGACCATCGGTTCCTCGTCGACCTCGATTTTTTCTATCTCAGGGTGGTTTTTGAGGATAGACAGAATCTGCTCCAAAACTTCCGTATCTCTTTCGTGCAGCTCCAAAATCATGACTCGTCCGATGATATCACCGCTTTCTCACTCAGTTTACGAGCTGCTTTCAGTCGCTCAAAGGTTTCCTTGCTGATTACATGCTCAATCCGGCAGGCATCCCGCTCGGCAGTTTCTGGGTCTACGCCGGCTTCAATCAGCCGGTCGGTAAAGAAGCGGTGCTTTTCGTAGATTTGCTCGGCCACTTCCAAACCTGCATCGGTCAGGTGAAGGAAATAATCCTCGTCCATCGTGAGAAATCCACCGTCCCGCAGTGTCGCCACTGCATGGCACACGCTGGGCTTCGACACGTCCATGTGTCGGGCCACATCTACGGAGCGCACCATGCCCTTTTCTTTTTGAAGCACCAATACAGCCTCCAGATAGTCCTCGCCCGACGCATGGAGTTTCATAAAAACCTCCCTTCACTACTATGCCAAGCTCCATCCGGCTGCATTTTTTCGGATATTGACAAAATCCTGATAGATACCAGGCTGCTCCAGAAGTTCCTCGTGGATGCCATGCTGTGCGATTTGGCCGTTGTCAATTACCAGGATTTGATCGGCATTCTGGATGGTATTCAAACGGTGAGCAATCACAAGCAAGGTCTTACCCTTTATCAGTTCTGAAATAGCCTCTTGAATATAGCTTTCATTGTCGGTATCAACACTTGCGGTAGCTTCGTCCAAAATAACGATAGGCGCATCCTTCAGAATACAGCGCGCAATCGAAATACGCTGTTTCTCACCGCCGGAAAGCGTAGCGCCGCCTTCTCCAACCACGGTCTGGAACCCGTCAGGCAAAGCCATGATGAAATCATAGCAGCGGGCTTTTTTTGCCGCTTCATAGACTTCTTCCTCCGTGGCATCCGGTTTTCCCATGCTGATGTTGTTATAGATCGTATCCTGGAACAAATACACCCGCTGGAACACCATACTGATCTGATCCATCAGCTCCGACAGGGGTACATTCCGAATATCCACACCTCTAATTGTCACACTGCCGGATTTTACATCCCACAACCGGGCCAGCAGATTTGCGATAGTGGATTTACCGCCACCGGAAGGACCGACCAGAGCCGTCATAGAGTTTTTCTTCATAGCGAAATTGATATGGTGTAGCACTTCTTTGTCCTGATAGGCAAAAGCAACATCGCTAAACTGTACTTCCGGCTGCCCCGGCTGTGCCTGGGAAGGCAAGTGCTGCTTACCAGTGTCGGGGAGTTCTGGCTCATCCAATACCGCTTCAATGCGATCCAATGCCGCGTTCATTACAGTCAGGCGAGATGCCTCGCCATAGAGTGCTTTCAGCGGTCCAAACAAATCAAATACGAACAGAAGAACGCCAAGAACATAAGCCAGGGAAAGGCCGCCATTCTGTTCCAGAAAGATTGCCAGCCCGAAAAT
>CABSAB010000109.1 GCA_902475515.1 uncultured Eubacteriales bacterium
GCCCCGGACAGGGCGGCGGGCTTACGGTCGAGCAGGTGCTCGATCTCCAGGATCTGCGCAGCCTCTTCCACACGGCGCTTGATCTCATCCTTGGGCGTCTTGCGGAGCTTGAGGCCGAAGGACATGTTCTCAAACACGGTCATGTGCGGATACAGGGCGTAGTTCTGGAACACCATGGCGATGTCTCTCTCCTTGGGAGGCACATCGTTGCAGAGCTTGCCATCGATGTACAGCTCGCCTTCGGAGATCTCCTCCAGACCCGCGATCATACGCAGGGTGGTGGACTTACCGCAGCCGGAAGGACCGACCAGGATGATGAACTCCTTATCTTCGATCTCAAGGTTGAAATCGGTAACGGCAATAACGCCGCCTGCATATTTCTTATAAATATGCTTCATTGTAACGCTGGACATAAAATACCCCCATTTATTGCTTGTTTAAGATGGCATTATTCTAACACACCAAAATCCATCTGTATAGTATCCGAATCACCAAAGGTTTCAAAAATCCTTTGGTGATTCTGACCATGGTGCGCAAAAAAAGTCGATTTTCGGGACGATTTTACAGCAATTTGACAATAGATTCCCGGGACTGGCGGACATTTCCGTTTCCATCACAAGCTCACGCAGGCCGTTCAGGCCTCCAGATACCGCTGGAGCATGGTGGCCACCTGGGCGCGGCTGGCATAGCCCTGAGGTGCCACAGTGTATGCGTCCATTCCTTTGATGATCCCCTGCTCCACCGCCCAGGACAGGGGCACCCGGGCATAGCCGTTTGCCTGGACGCCATCCGTGAATTTACGGAGATTCTCCGGCAGCTCCGCCGTCTCCGGCACCTGTGCCGAGACCCGCTGCCGGTATAGGATGGCAGCCATCTGCTCCCGGGTGATGTTCCCCTCCGGATCAAAGTGGCTCTCATCCTTTCCGGTGACCATTCCCTGATGATAGCACCAGCACACGGCGTCTTGATAGTATTTTCCTTCCGCCACATCTTCAAAGGGCTGCTCCAGTCCCTCCACCGTAGGCTCTCCCGCCGCCCGGTAGAGCACCGTCACCAGCATTCCCCGGGTCATTTGTCCGTCAGGGCCAAACAGGTCTGTTTCCATACCGTTCATGAGTTTCTTGTCCACAGCATACTGCACCGTGTCCGCAAACCACTGCTGCCGCTTTACATCCCGGAAGCCAGCCACCAGCACCCGCTCCCGGACCTGGGTCTCCAGCCACCCCGCGATCACCGGAGCAAACTTAGCCTGCCCCGCCGCATTCAAATGCCAGGGATCGTCTTCCCTCAGAAAATACTGCTTCCGAAAAGCCGGATCATTGGCATAGATTCCACTGATCTGCGGGTCCACCGCCGCAAAACAGGCGATATTTCGCAGTCTGCACAGCTCGATCATGGCCTCATAATATTCCAATTCCGCTGCGTCCCCGGGGGACTCCCGCTCCATCGGGATCCAGGAGGTCATAAACAGCAGCACGGCATTGGGATACTTCTCCTGAATGCGGTCTATGACCACATTCACCGCTCCCTTGAAGGTCTTGGGGTCCCGGCTCTCCAGGCTGTCGCCCATCGGCGCGGCACAGTGCCAATCATTGCCGCCGCCCTCCACAAAGACGATATCAAAGTTCCCCTCCGGCAGCGTCCGCTCCACATAGGGTTCATAGCAGCCGTCGGTCTTATATTCCTTCTTGTCCGCAGTTACAAAGGTAGAGCCGCTGATGGAGCAGACCGTCACCTCCATGCCGTAGCTGCTTTGCAGCAGAGACGGCCAAGACTGCCTCACATCGGAAAGGCCATACCCGGTCGTCAGGCTGTCGCCCACAAAGAGGATGGACTTCCCCTCCAGGACCGTGCCCGCATTCTCCCCCGCCAGGGGCAGCGACGCCGCCTGGGCCGTCATCCCATCCACGGGATACTGCTCCATATATGCGACCGGAGCAGACCGGTCCGCCGCAGCCTGCCCGGCATAAGCGGGCATCATCAGCAAACTCAGTGCCGCAAACACAGTCAAGCCCCGAATCACGTTCTTTTTACGCATCACACGTCACTCCTGCTTATTTTCCAACAGCTGTACCTCCTCGGGCTTCAGCAGCCGCCATGTTCCAATTGCGAGTTCGCCCAATGTGAGGCTGCCCTCCCGCTCCCGGCGCAAATAGGTCACGGGCTTTCCCCGCGAGGCCAGCATCCGCCGCACCTGGTGATATTTTCCCTCCCGGACGATCACACGGCATCCGGTTCCCCGGGGGATCAGCTCCGCCGGGAGGCACACAGTTCCATCCCGCAGGGTGATTCCCGCCCGAAATTCCTCCACATCCGCCGCATCCACCGGGGCCTCTGTTTCGGCAAAGTATTCCTTCTCCACCTGATGCTTGGGCGATGTAAGCGCGTGGGAAAGGGCCCCGTCGTTGGTAAACAGCAGCAGGCCCTCGGTGTCCTTATCCAGCCGTCCCACAGGCTTGAGACCCATCCGGCGGTATTCATAGCCCACAGGCTTGTGGAGCATCAGCACCAGCGTGCCCGGAAGCCGAACCGGCACGCCGTCCAGGGTGATGGCCTGGCTGTTTTCATCCACCTTTTCCTCGGGGCTTTTCGCCGTGATCCCGTCCACCTGGACCCGGCCTGCCCGGATGATGGTCCGCAGCTCCCTGCGGGATGCCACCTTCGCTTCGGAAAGAAATTTGTCCAGCCTCATAAAAAATCCACCTCCGCCCGGTTCTAGGCTGTCCACCTGCTCCATAGACTTGACCAGGAAACAACTTCAATCAAGATCAGGAGGAATTCCCATGGTCATTTTCACCGCAAAACTATCCAAAGGCAAGCTCATCGGCATCGTAGCGGCCGCTGCGGCGCTGCTGCTGCTCATCATTTTCCTGGCAAACCGTCCCGGCAGCGAGGCCATCGCCGAAACCGCCGGGAAGAAGCTGGAGACACCCGAATCCCGGGTGGAGCTCCTCACGTCTCTGGGCTATACGGTCTCCCCGGAGCCCATCCGCACCCAGGAGGTCCAGATTCCCAAAGAATTTTCCGACGTCTATGAGCAGTATAACGCCGTGCAGAAGTCCCAGGGCTACGACCTCACCAAATACCAGGGCAAGAACGTCATGCAGTACGTCTACCTGGTGGAAAACTACCCCGATGGCGGCAGCGATCCCGTCTATGCCACGCTGCTGCTCTATAAGAACAAGCTCATCGGCGGTGACCTTTCCCGCAGCGGCAAGGACGGCTTCCTCCGTCCCCTGTCCGGCACCTGATATGCCCACATCCCGGCGGCGGTTTGCAAGGAACTGCCGCCGGGAAAAACAGTCCTTTCCATCATAGCATATTTTTTGTAAAATAAAAGGGTTGACACGAAAAAAATCCTGCGCTATACTAATGCCAACAGAATATCTGATGAACCATGTTTTCAGGGCAGGGTGCGTGGAATGATTCCACAATTCCCGACCGGCGGTGATTGCTTGATGCACAGTCCGCGCGCGCCGAAAGGCGCTGAACCGGTGAGATTCCGGTACCGACAGTAACTGGCCATATTGTGGCCTCAAGTCTGGATGAAAGAAGATGTGTCTCACACCTCCCAAGAATTTTTTGTGACACCTGACTGCACGGCTGCGTTCAGGTGTTCTTAAAATTTAAGGAGGTTTTTTCTATGACCAACTCTGTATCAAGCTCCCGCTCCATCAGCACCCAGAAGATCGTGGTGGCCGCCATGCTCTGCGCTATTTCCTTTGTGGCGACCCTCATCGGCCAGCTGGTTCCCCCGGTGGCCGGTTTCCTCAGCTATGACCCCAAGGACGCCGTGGTTGCCATCGCCGGCTTTATCTACGGCCCGGTGGTCGCCGTGATGATCACCGTGGTGGAATCCCTGGTGGAAATGCTCACCATGTCCTCCACCGGGATCTACGGCTTCATTATGAACGTCCTGTCCACCTGCGCCTTTGTGCTCCCCGCCTCTTTGCTGTATAAGAAGGTACACAATATGAAGGGCGCTGTTGCGGGCCTGCTTCTGGGCATGGCGGCCATGACCGGCTGTATGCTGCTGTGGAATTACATCATTACCCCCTTCTATATGGGTATGCCCCGGAGTGCTGTGGCGGAGATGCTCGTTCCGGTTTTCCTGCCCTTTAACCTCATCAAGAGCGGCATCAACACCGGCCTGACCCTGGTGCTCTACAAGCCCCTGGTCACCGCCCTGCGGAAGGCAAATCTCCTTCCCAAGGACGAGACCCACAAGGCAAGCTTTCATCTGGGCTTTGCCATTTTCTCCGTGATCATGCTTTTGGGCTTTGTGCTGCTGTTCCTGGTGTTCACCGGGGTACTGTGATTTTTCACACATAGAAACGGCGCTGCTGCGAAGTTCGCAGCAGCGCCGTTTTTTACTCTGCTAAATAGGCCCGGACGTATGACTCGGCGATTCCCATGGCCGCGGCAATCTCCGCCACATCCATACCGGAATCCTGGAATCGCTTGGTGACCGCCGCCATATTCTCCCCCACCTCGATGATGTGGCCGTCGGGATCATAGAACCGGATGCACCTCTGCCCCCAGGGCTGGGTTTCCAGCGGATGCACATAATCTATCTCCAGCTTTTCCAGCTTTTTGAGAAAGCCGTCCATATCGTCCTCCTCAAAATACAGCTCTCCGTCCCGGCCCCCAAAGCGCACATCCTCTGTGCCCAGAAACTGCTTCCAGCCCGTAAGCTCCTGCAAAGCCACGCCGCACTCCAGCGTCACATTACCGCCGTAATCCAGCAGCACCTCCTGGCCCAGTACCTCCTTGTAAAATTTCAGACTCCGGGCCATATCCGCCACCGCGATCAATGTACTTTGATATTTCATCGCCATCTCCTCATGTATATGACAGCTCTTTCTCTAAAAGCTGCCGAATGTGTGGATTATTTTCTTCGCTCAAAGCCGGCATAAAGGCCATATACCGGCACTTTTGATAGCTTTCTCCATCCATGGAAAAGGTGTATCCCATGACGCATTTCGGGTTGCAGTCCTCCGGATTCAGCAGCCGCTTGCACGCAGACGCCTTTCGGATGTCCTTTTTCATCTTCTCCGGCAGTCCATCTAAAAAATCCTGATACTTTGCGATATGCTCCAGGTAAAGGCGGATCTTCATTCCGCTTTTCCGGGACACATAGGTTGCCAGCGTCCGCTTTGTCTCTGCACGCACATAGGAAACTACATAACCGCTCTTGGCGGTTTTGATATCACAGCTGCATCCCTGCGCCGTCAGATCCTCATGGAGCTGAACTACAAAATCCCGAAACCGTACATCGACATTCTCCAGAAACCTGTTAAATTGTTCTTCCACGTTTTTGGCTCCTTCATCCGTATTCGGGCCTTGGCCCGGCAATGGTATCATACCGTATCACGGCATAGCTTGTCTTGTAAAAATGCGTCATTTTATGATACCGCCATACCGCAGGGCTTCGGAAATGGACATTCCATGGTGGGCCGAAAAGCTGTGGAGCAGATGGGCCTGGTCGTAAAAGCCCAGCGCCGCTACCTCGTCCTGAATGTCGAACCTTCCTTTTGTCAGCAAGTTCCGCCACAGGCTTTGATACCGTATCACCCCGGCCAGGGCCTTGGGTGATACGCCAAGCTCCCGCGCAAACCGCCGTTCCATGGTCCGGCTGGAGCGGGAGGAGTTTACCC
>CABSAB010000110.1 GCA_902475515.1 uncultured Eubacteriales bacterium
GCCGCTTTGCACAGCTTTTTAAAGAAAAGGCCGATAAAGTGATGGTGAAAAACACGACCCTCTATCCGCAGGTGCCGGATATGCTGGAACGTATGCACCGCAGAGGACTCAAGACAGCTATCGTCACAACGAAATATCATATTCGGATCGAACAGATTCTTGCGGCCAACGGCATTTCCCATTTGGTTGACGCTATCATCGGCGCCGATGATGTTGCCCAGCCCAAACCCGATCCGGAGGGCATTTTAATGCTTCGGGAACAATTCCACGTTCCCTGTTCCGATATGCTCTATGTGGGAGACAGCATTGTGGACGCACAGGCCTCCGCCGCTGCCGGGGTGGAATTTATCGCCGTTTTGACTGGAACTACCCCTGCGGAGGCGTTTGCGGAATATCCATGCACCGGCATATTGAATACTGTTTCTTCGTTAAACCTGTGATTCCCGGCACAAGCGAAAACACCCCCAGACCATAATGGTCTGAGGGTGTTTTTGATATCAGCAGACGATCTGGCTCCAGCCGTAGGGGTCTTCGATCTTGCCCCACTGGATACCCGTGAGGGTGTCGTAGAGTTCCTGGGTCACAGGGCCGATCTTTCCGCCGGAGACGGTATAGTTCTCGCCCCGGTAGCTGAGCATGCCGATAGGAGAAACCACGGCGGCGGTGCCGGAACCGAAGGCCTCCTCCAGAGAGCCGTCCTTTGCGGCGGCGATGAGCTCGTCCACACTCAGGCGGCGCTCCTCCACCTCATAGCCCTTATCCCGCAACAGCTGCAGGCAGCTCTTTCGGGTGATGCCCGGCAGGATGGAGCCGTTGAGCTCGGGGGTGACGATCTTTCCATTGATCTTAAACAGGACGTTCATGGCGCCCACTTCTTCGATATACTTCCGCTCCACGCCGTCGAGCCACAGGACCTGGGAGAAGCCTTTCTCCTCTGCCCGCTCGCCGGCCCGGAGAGAACCCGCGTAGTTGCCGCCGCACTTGGTAAAGCCCGTGCCGCCGCGGACCGCGCGGACATCCTCCTCCTCGATCATGATATCCACCGGCGCAAGGCCTGTGGCATAGTAGGGGCCAACAGGGCTGAGGATGACTGCAAACTGATAGGTGTGGGACGCATGGACGCCGATGTGGTTGTCCGTGGCGAAAATGAAGGGCCGGATATACAAAGAGGTGTTGGGGGCGGAGGGCACCCAGTCCTTTTCCAGCGCCACAAGCTGTTTCACCGCTTCCACGCAGAAGTCCACATCCACCTTGGGGATGCTCATACGCTCGGCGGAGTCATTCAGGCGCTTGAAGTTCTCCTCGGGACGGAACAGGCGGATGTTCCCCTTGTCATCCCGGTAGGCCTTCATCCCCTCGAAGATCTCCTGGGCATAGTGCAGCACCATGCAGGCCGGGTCGATCTGGAAGGGCGCATAGGGAACGATCCGGGGATCGTGCCAGCCCTGCTCGGTATCGTAGTTCATCAGGAACATATGGTCCGTGGTGATGACGCCAAAGGGAATATCCGGGCCCACAGGCTTGGGCTTATGCGTCGTTGAGAGCGTCACAGAAATTTTATCCATTGCATTCGACCTCCATTAAACGGTTTCATTGTTTCTATTATAGCAACCCGTCTGACGGGGCGCAAGGGAAAATCCTCCGGTTTTTTACTGATTTACTGGATTAAATTCCGTCATTGTGACAGAGAACCCCCGAACCGGGCATTTTTTGCCGGTACGGGGGCTGTTTTATAAGAGAGGGATCGAAGCTTACTCGGCCATTTCTGCCGTCTCCGCCTCGGCAATCTCCTTGGCATGCTGCGCCTGGATATCCGGGAACACGGAGAGCATAGGCTCCTCGTCCTTGCCGCGGAGCTTGCGGTTGACATAATTCCTTGTGCACTTGGCCACCACAGGAGACAGCACCAGCACACCGATGAGGTTCGGGAGCATCATCAGGCCGTTAAAGGTGTCGGAGATGTCCCAGGCCAACTGAGCCTTCATCAGGGAACCCAGCAGAACGATCAGCACGAACAGCACCCGGTAGGGGATCACAGCCTTCTCGCCGAACAGATAACGGCAGGCAGTGGTGCCGTAGTGGCTCCAGCCCAGTACGGTGGAATAGGCGAACAGCAGAATCGCAATGGCGATGAACGCCGCACCCGCGGGGCCGAAGGTCATCCGGAACGCCTCGCTCATAAGGGAGCTGGATTCCACCGCTTCCCCGGCAGCGCTCAGCATGCCCGTGGACAGGTCCACCAGGCCGGAGCTCAGAATGGTCAGCGCAGTCAGGGTGCAGACGATGATGGTATCCGCAAAGACCTCGAAGATGCCCCACATGCCCTGACGTACAGGCTCCTTGACATTGGAGCTGGAGTGGACCATAACAGAGGAGCCCAGGCCCGCCTCGTTGGAGAACACGCCACGCTTGAAGCCCATCTTCATAGCCAGGGCAATGCCCGCACCGACACCGCCGCCGGCCACAGCCTGGACGGAGAACGCACACTTAAAAATCGCCGCAAACATGGCCGGGACAGTGGCAATATGCATGAAAATGATCACCAAAGTGCCCACCAGGTACAGCACTACCATAAAGGGAACGATCTTCTCGGTGATGCTGGCAATGCGCTTCAGGCCGCCCAGAATCACGGCGCCCACAGCGATCACCAGGAAAATACCCGTGGCGATGGTGGGGATGCCGAAGGCCGACTCCACATTGGAGACCATGGAGTTCACCTGGCTCATATTGCCGATGCCGAAAGAGGCAAGCAGGCAGAAGAAGGAAAACAGTACCGCCAGGACCGCGCCCAGGGTCTTGCAGTTCTTCTTGGCGCCCAAGCCGTCGCGCAGGTAGTACATGGCGCCGCCATGCCATTCGCCCTTTTCGTCCTTGCGGCGGTAGAGGATGCCCAGAACATTTTCGGAGAAGTTGGTCATCATACCGAAGAAGGCGATAAGCCACATCCAGAACACGGCGCCTGCGCCGCCCACGGCAATGGCGCCTGCCACACCCACGATGTTGCCGGTGCCCACGGTGGCCGCAAGAGCGGTACACAGGGACTGGAACTGGGAGATGGACCTATCCTCGGTATGTCCGGTGACGTGCTTATCCTTAAAGATCGCGCCGATGGTATTCTTGATCCAGTGGCCGATGTGGCCCACCTGGAAGAACTTTGTCAGGCAGGTCATCAGGATGCCCACAAAGCCCAGAAGCACCAGCGCAGGCCATCCCCAAACAACATTGTTGATGGCGCTGTTGACTTTTGTGATGATATCCAGCATCAATTTTCACTCCTACTTAAATTTCCTCTGCAAACAAAAAGCGGACGAGCCGGGAGGCCCATCCGCACAAAAGAACACAAAATCAGAAACGCTCTGTCCTTTTGCCTGAGAGATTGCGGCGTGACCGCCGATTGCCCCTTCGGCACCCACACAGGTGGGATTCTCCAGAGTGCGGTTCCCGGACAGTTGCCCATGGAGCTTCTACCCGCTTCATCCCGCACGGTATTCGATTGTCGCAGAAATTTGATGCCGTGATTGTAACATAAGTATGAACAGGATGCAAGTCAATCCGGCAAAATTTCTTCCGAAATGGCGAAATTGACCGGAAAATCGCCAGAATTGCATCATTTTGAAGAGATATCTTCAAAAAATCCGGACCGGATTGACGCTCCGGACCGGATTTCCTGCAAATTTTAGTAGCCCACCGCTGTAGAACCGCCGTCGATGACCAGCACCTGTCCAGTGGTGTTCTCACTGAGCTCACTGAGGAGGAACAGCGCCATGCCCGCGATCTCCTCCGGGTCCGAAAGCCGACCGGAGGGCACGCCGGTGGTAGGTCCGCCGCCGGGGCCGGGTCCTCCGGGGCCATCCGGACCGCCCGGTCCTCCAGGTCCGCCAGGGCCGGGCTGCGCGCCATCCGGCATATGCACCCCGGCAGTGGCGGACATCACGCCGCCGGGTGCAATGACATTGGCCCGGATCTTGTTCCCGGCCCATTCCACCGCCGCCTGCATGGTCAAGGCCACCACAGCCCCCTTGCTGGCGGAATAGTGGGCAGAGCACATGGGCGGCGTCATGCCGCGGATTCCCGCCATGGAGGCGATATTCACGATAGCGCCGAAGTTCTGCGGGATCATGGACTGCTTCACGCACTGCTGCATCATGAAAAACAGCCCCTTGGCATTGGTATTCATGACCCGGTCCCACTCCTCGGGCTTCAGGTCCACGCCGGGACCTCCGGCCATGATGCCCGCCGCCTGGATCAAAAAGCGGATCTCGCCCAAGTCCGTGCGGATTCTCTCCACCACACCGGGGATCACATCCACATCGGATACGTCCAGGGCATAGGCCTTCACGTCGCCGCTGTCTGCAAGCATTTCGGCCGCTTTTTGGATCTTCTCAGGATTGCGGCCGATCATGGCAACTTTCGCGCCGCTTTCCGCCATGAGCTTGGCACAGGTGAAACCGATGCCGGAACCGGCGCCGGTGACTACACAGACCTGGCCGTCAAAACGAATGTTCATAAATTACCTCCTAGCAATACAGAATACTGCACTTCCCAACCGTATAGGTATCGGGCTGGGTTCCATCAGGCATGGGTGGCATGGGCATGTCGGACACGCTTGGAGCCAGTGTTCCATCCAGCGCCCCATCCACCGCCGCCATCAAAGACGGCAGCACAGTCAGGGACACCGGGCAGGTGTTGTGGCAGGGATAGATGGTGTCAAAGCCGCCCAGTGCCTGGATCTTATCCAGGGTTTTTCGGTATGTATGGACGTCCCGGTGGTCTCCAAAGAGAAACACAGGGCCGTAGGAGACCGTATCCCCGGAAAAGAGGATGCGGTTTTCCCGGTCCAGCAGGCTGATGCTGCCGGGGGTATGGCCCGGGGTCTCCACCACCTGGAGCACACGGCCGCCCAGGTCAAAGGCGGATGCCTCCGTGACCGGGTGGAGCTTTGCCGTCAGCTCCGGGCGGAACCGGCGGATGATCTCAAACTCCGCCGGATGGGCATAGATATCGGAAAACAGGCTGTCGTTGGCCGTATGGTCTCCATCGCCGTGGGTGTGCAGGACCAAAAGCGGCAGATCCGTGATCTCCCGAATCATCGCCGCAAGATCGCAGGGCTCCGCACCGGTATCCAGGAGCATAGCCCGCTGAGATCCCACGATGAGGAAACAGCGCACCATCTCCTGGTCAATGCTGTAGACCCCGGAGCTGATTTTTTGGATCGTGGTATTCATGTGATCTCTCCCATCCGGTCTTTATTTAAAGTAGTCCACACCGGCCTGGAAAATGGGCTGGTACTTGTTGCCGCAAATATTCTTGCCCACCAGGGCACCGGCCCGCTCCGAATGGCCCATCTTTCCCAGAACCCGGCCATCGGGTGAGGTGATGCCCTCAATCGCCAGCATGGAGCCATTGGGGTTAAAGCGGATATCCATGGAGGGATTGCCGGAAAGGTCTGTATACTGGGTGGCCACCTGGCCGTTCTTGATGAGCTCCTCCAGCATCTCCTGGGTGGCCACAAAGCGCCCCTCACCGTGGGACACGGGGACATTGTGCAGCTCGTCCACCTGACAGTGCATCATCCACGGGGACTTCACCGAGGCCACCCGGGTGGTCACATACCGAGACTGATGGCGGCCGATGAGGTTATAGGTCAAGGTG
>CABSAB010000111.1 GCA_902475515.1 uncultured Eubacteriales bacterium
GTGTGATCCAGGGGGGCATGATCCCCAAGATCCAGTGCTGTGTGGATCATCCTTTCCAAGGAGAACAAGCCGCAAAACGGCAAACTCAATCGTGCCGCAGGCACACCAATTTCATTCAATATATCATCGTGCCTGCACCGGCATCGGTGAACAACTCGATCAGCACCGAGTGCTCGATGCGCCCGTCCAGAATATGCGTGCGGGTCACGCCGCCGTGAACAGCCTCCACACAGCACTGGATCTTGGGGATCATGCCCCCCTGGATCACACCCTCCTGGATCAGCGCCGGGACCTCCGCCGTGGTGCACTTGGAGATCAGCGAATCGGGGTCGTTCACATCCCGCATCAGCCCCAGCACATCCGTGAGGATAATGAGCTTCTCCGCTCCCAGGGCCGAGGCGATCTGGGCGGCGGCAGTGTCGGCGTTGATATTGTAGCACTTCTCGCCGTCCGCTCCGGCGGCCACTGTGGAGATCACGGGGATATACCCGGCCTTCAGCACATCGGTGATGGGGGCGGTATCAATGTCCGTAATGGTGCCCACCAAGCCGTAGTCATAGCCGTCGTCCGCTTTTTTCACCGCCCGAATCATGTGGCTGTCCATACCGGAAAGCCCCATGGCCCGGCCGCCGAACTCATTGATGAGGGATACCAAGTCCTTGTTCACCTTGCCGCAGAGCACCTGCTGGACAACGTCCATGGTCTCCGGGTCCGTATAACGGAGGCCGTTGACAAACACGCCCTCTTTGCCGATCTGCTTCAGCATGGCCGAGATCTCCGGCCCGCCGCCGTGGACCACCACCACATGGATGCCCACCATGGAAAGCAGCACGATATCCGAGATCACCGCCCGGCGGAGATTTTCGCTGACCATGGCGTTTCCGCCGTATTTCACCACCACGGTCTTGCCGTTGAAGGCACGGATATAGGGCAGGGCCTCGCTGAGCACCCTGGCCCGGTCCATATGACTTAAACTCATTGTATTTCTTCCTTTTAGGTTCTGTAATCGCCGTTGATCTTCACATAGTCATAGGTGAGGTCGCAGCCCCAGGCCGTGGCGCTGTGCTCGCCTTCGTTGACATTCACCCGGATCTCCACCTGGGGCTCCAGGAGGATCTTCTTGGCCAGGTCCTCGTCAAAACTGAGGCCCTCGCCGGCCTTGCACACGGGGATCTCCCCGGCGGCGGAGGCAAAGGCCACATCTACATACTCGGGGCGGAAGGGTGCCCGGGAGTAGCCCATGGCACAGATCACACGGCCCCAGTTGGCATCGGCCCCAAACATAGCGGCCTTCACCAGGCTGGAACGGATGATCTCCATAGCCAGCTTCTCAGCGGCCTCCTCGCTGCGGGAGCCGGATACCGTACAGGAAACCAGCTTCGTGGCGCCCTCGCCGTCTCCGGCGATCATCTTAGCCAGCTCGGTGCAGACGTAACGGAGCGCCCCCAGGAACACCTCGTAGTCCTCGTTTTTCCAGTCAATGAGGGTGTTTTCTGCCGCGCCGGAGGCCAGGACACAGCAGGTGTCGTTGGTGGAGGTGTCGCCGTCCACGCTGACCCGGTTGAAGGTGACCTTGGTGGTCTCATAAAGCGCGCTCTGGAGCACATCGGAGGTGATGGCACAGTCCGTGGTCAGGAACGCCAGCATGGTACCCATGTTGGGATGGATCATGCCGGAGCCCTTGGCAATGCCGCCCAGACGCACCTCTTTTCCGTCCAGTTCAAAGGACACGGCGATCTCCTTGGGCCGGGTGTCCGTGGTCATAATGGCGTTTGCCGCCTCCGCGGAGCCATCCCGGCTCAGCAGCGATGCCAGCGTGGGACAGGCGTTTTCGATACAGCTTACGTTCAGGGTCTGTCCGATGACGCCCGTAGAGGCCACGATGAAGTCCTCCGGCTGGAGGCCCGTCGCCGCAGCGGCGGCTTCGGCCATTTTCACGGCATTCTCATGGCCCATGGGGGCGCAGGCGTTGGCGTTGCCGGAGTTTGCAATGACGCCCCGGGCCACGCCGTTTTCCAAGTGTTCCATGGTCACATAAATCGGCGCCGCCTTGACCCGGTTCATGGTGTACACCCCCGCCGCAGCGGCCTCAGTGTCGCAGAGGATCATGGCCAGGTCGTTCTTCTTGGGATCGCTCCCCTCCTTGACCCCCGCATGGATGCCGGAGGCCCGGAAGCCCTTTGCGGCAGTGACGCCGCCAGTAATGATTTTCATACGATATCCTCCCGAAACGCGCTCAGGCTGCCCGGAGCGCATGATATTTCTTCATAACGAACCGTCCCAGATAGGTAAGGCCCATGGACCCTGCCGCCGCCAAAAGGAGACGGGGCACCGAGAACAGGAACCACTCCGGGGTGGATAGCTCCGGCTGCGCGCCCACAAGGTGCGCCCAGATCCGGTTGTAGTAGGTGATAATGGTGCGGTGCAGCGCCAAAATGGGGATGGTGTTCTGTCCCAGCACCAAAAAGATACGGGACCATCGGAACCGTTCCAACAGCCGGCACAGCCGCAGAAGGACGCAGGGCCCCAGGATGCCGCCCACAAAGTAGATCAGCACTCCCCAATCCCCGTGGGGGCCATAGGCGCTCATGAGCATGGAGGTGGACATGGCATCGTTCCAAATGCCGATGGCAAGCACTGCCCCGGCCATGAGAAGATAGCACACCGGTTCCAGCCACTTCCGCTGCCACTGCCGCTCCAGCAGGTCCTTTTGGCGGATGCCGTAGCCCGCGGCCATCAGCGCCGCTGCCAGGAAGCAGTTGCTCCCGTTCCAGGGGAGCCGCAATGGCAGGTGGTTCAAAGCCACCGTAAGGATCAGACAGGGCAGGATCATGTACAGGAGCTTCCAACCGAATTTCCGCCGGAGCCAAAACATCAGCAAAAACGCCGCCGAGGCCGTGACCATGGCCGTCAGGAACCACATGGGGTAGTTGTACTGGGTAAAATAGTTCAGCAGCGTGCCGCTCTGGTCGCTGAAAAGAATCTGACCCTCGGAGTAAAATACCCCAAAGATGTGCTTGCCGATCTGCTTCACGGTTTCCCGGGTCTGGGGGCCGAAATAGGGCGCCCAGTCCAGAATATACAGCACCATCAGCGCTGCGTTGTAGCCAAAATAGGGCTGCAACAGGGGCCGCGCCCGCTTTTTGAGCTGGAGGGTGTAGGGTTCATCCTTATCCTTCCACAAAAAGCCCGCTGTCAGAAAAAACAGGGGGATCAGCAGGACATAGCCCACCGTACCCGTATAGGGCGCGCCGTCGGCGTGGACGGATATGATCCAGAGCATGGCGATGCCCTTGGCGATGTCTAAGTAGTCCTTGCGCTTCTTTTCAGCCATAAAATCACGCTTCTTTCAGGGCGATTTTATCATAATCCGGCACCTTCGTCCACACCCATCATAATGTTTAGATTTTGTACGGCGGCGCCGGAAGCGCCTTTTCCGAGGTTGTCGAACTGGGCGGCGACCATGGCCTGGCGGGGGTTTCCGCAGACGTAGATGTACAGATCATTGCTCCCCACCACATTGTTGCTGCCCAAAAATCCGTCGAGGGCCCGGTCGCCGCCCTGGAGGGGAGCAATGTGGATGTTCCGCTGCCCGGCATAAAACTCCGTGTAGGCCTTGTGCAGTCCCTCCAGCGTCCCGCCGTGGTGCAAAAGGTCCAGATGCAGCGGAGCCGTCACCAGCATCCCCTGGGGGAAGTCGCAGACAATGGGGCAAAAGATCGGGGTCCTGCTCAGGCCGCAGACCTGCGTCATCTCGGGAATATGCTTGTGGGCAAGGTTCAGCCCGTAGTGCCGGGGCGAATCGTACTCCACGCTTCGCTCCGGGGACTCATACTGTCCGATCATCTTCTTGCCGCCGCCGGTATAGCCCGTCAGGGAGTGGACTGCCAGGGGATAGTCCGGGGGCAGGATGCCCATTTTCACCAGGGGATAGATCAGCGCGATAAACCCCGTGGCATGGCACCCGGGATTCGCCACAAACTGCGCCGTTTCAATGGCCGCCCGGTGCTCGCTGGATAGCTCAGAAAATCCGTAGGCCCATGCCGGGTCCGTCCGGTGGGCAGTAGAGGCATCGATGATGCGGGTGTGGTCATTTTCCACCATGGCCGCCGCTTCGATGGCCGCGTGATCCGGCAGACACAGAAACACAAAATCCGCGCTGTTGATGGCGTCCTTCCTTGCGGCGGGGTCTTTTTTCAGTTCCTCCGGCAGGGTGAGCAGCTCGATATCCTCCCGCTGCTCCATACGGCCCTCGATCTGGAGGCCCGTGGTACCCGCCCGGCCGTCAATAAATACCTTTGTCATTGTATGTACCCTCAGTTCTTGTTCCGCTGATCCACGAATTCCTGCATATAGGTGATCTGCCGCAGGACCTCCTCCTCGGCGGGCCCGCCCATGACCTTCCGGGCGCTGACGCAGGTATTGAGCGCCAGGGCGTCGTAGATATCTCCGTCGAACAGACCCGACACCGCCCGGAAATCCCGGAGGGTCAGGGTGTCCAGCGTATCTCCGGACTTCAGGCAGTTGTTCACCAGCCGGCCCACGATCATGTAGGCCTCCCGGAAAGGCATGCCCTTCCGGGTCAGGTAGTCGGCACAGTCCGTGGCGTTGATGAAGCCGCCGGAGGCCGCCCGCTGCATGTTCTTGGGCAGCACCGTCATGGTCTTCAGCATAGCGGAAAATACGGGAATGCACAGCTCCACCGTGTCGATGGCGTCGAATACGGGCTCCTTGTCCTCCTGCATGTCCTTGTTATAGGCCAGGGGGAGGCCCTTCATGACGGTGAGCAGGGTGATGAGGCTGCCGTAGACCCGGCCCGTCTTGCCCCGCACCAGCTCCGCCACATCGGGATTCTTCTTCTGGGGCATAATGGAGGAGCCTGTGGAATAGGCATCGTCCATCTCCACAAACTTGAACTCCCAGGAGCACCAGAGGATGATCTCCTCGGAGAACCGGCTCAGGTGCATCATGAGAATGGAACAGGCCGAGAGGAATTCCAGGGCGAAATCCCGGTCAGATACGGAATCCATGGAGTTTTCCGTGGGCTTCTTGAAGCCCAGCAGCTCCGCTGTCCGCCACCGGTCAATGGGATAGGAGGAGGTTGCCAGCGCACCGGCTCCCAGGGGGCACTCATCCATACGCTCCAGGCAGTCCTCCAGCCGGGTAATGTCCCGGCGGATCATGTTGGCATAGGCCATCATGTAGTGGGCAAAGGTGGTGGGCTGGGCCCGCTGCAGGTGCGTGTAGCCGGGCATGACGGTCTTGGTATTTTCCTTGGCCTTGTTGATGAGCACCTGCTCCAGCTCCAGCAGCATATTCATAATCTTGGGGATCTCCTGCTTCACATACAGGCGGAAATCCACCGCCACCTGGTCATTCCGGCTGCGGCCCGTGTGCAGGCGCTTGCCGTTCGGCCCGATGCGCTCGGTAAGCAGCGCTTCGATGTTCATATGGATATCCTCGTTTTCCAGGGAGAATTCCACGTTCCCGTTTTCGATATCCTCCAAAATGGCGGAGAGGCCATTCAAGATGGCCTCCGCCTCCTCCTTGGCAATGACGCCCTGCTCCCCCAGCATGGTGGCATGGGCCATGGAGCCTTGGATGTCCTGCCGGTACATCCGCTCGTCAAAGAGGGATTT
>CABSAB010000112.1 GCA_902475515.1 uncultured Eubacteriales bacterium
TAATGGACTTGCCCGCCGTGTAGATGCCGGGACTTCCGGCGATCTCCGTCACCGCCTCAATGTCCCGCACGGTGATGTAGCCTCCCTGGAAATCCGTAGCCAGAGCGCCGGAATTCTGCCCGCCGGTGTGGATTTTGGTGCCGTTGCAGTACACATGACCGCCATAGGAGGCATCCACGCCGTGGCCCTGGCGGTTATTGGTGTCAATGGTGCCGCCCTCAATGACGATGGCCCCGTCAAAGATGGCATAGGCCCCGTTGGCCGTAGAGCTTTCATGGCAGACGATCCTGGGCTCCACCAGCGTCACATGACTGGTCTTCTGGTTGGCGAGCACCGCCGCGCAGAAGCCGTATTTGCTGCCCAGCTCATTGCGGAGGTCCTCGGGGGTCATCTCGCCGTAGCCGTGGATCTCGGCATTCTTGAGATAGGCCGTGCCTCCGTCCCGGGTATAGATGGCGGAGGACCCCGCCTCGCCGGTGGAGGCGAAGGTCCCCTTGTCCGTCCGGCGGTCGGTGATCTCCTCGCCAATGACGGTATAGGCGGACTCTGCCGCCATGCGGGCCTCCACCTCCGGCTCCGGTGCCGTGGGATTGGGCATATTCTTGAAAATATCCATGATAAAACCTCGCTTTCCCTTTGATTTATTTCCAATGTAGCACAAGTTTTCTTAGAATCCAAACAATTTCCGCCGAAACGGCACAAACAGACTGCCGGGGGTCGTTTTTGACGATTTCCCAGCCGCAGGATTTTTGAAAAAACACTCGACTATCCGGGAAAATTGGTGTATGCTTATTGGTACACGATTTTCGAAAAAAGGAGACGGTCTCATGCAGGGAAGCAACAGAGCCTGTTTGGTCCGGGGGCTCCGGGACGGAGTGCCCATCGGCCTTGGCTATTTCGCTGTGGCCTTTACTCTGGGCTTTGCGGCCCGGCGGGCGGGGCTTACGGCCATTCAGGCCAGTCTTGCCAGCTGCCTGACCATGGCCTCCGCCGGGCAGTATGCGGGCTTCACCGTCATGGCCGAGGGGGGCACCTATCTCACCATGGCCATTATGATCCTGGTGGCCAACGCCCGGTATCTTTTAATGTCCTGCGCCCTGACCCAGAAGCTGTCGCCCAAAACGGGGCTGGGCCACCGGCTGCTCATGGGCCTGGGGGTCACGGACGAGATCTTCGGCGTGTGCGTCTCTGTGGAAAATCCCCTGAATCCGTTTTATCTCTATGGCGTATTTCTGGTGGCTATGCCCGGCTGGACCGTCGGCACCTATCTGGGCGTGGTCATGGGCAACCTTCTGCCGGGGAACCTGGTATCCGCCCTGAGCGTGGGGCTGTACGGCATGTTCCTGGCGGTGATCGTCCCCCCGTCGCGAAAAAGCAAGATCGTCGGCGGACTGGTGGTCCTCTCCATGGGTCTGAGCCTGCTTGCGGACAAGCTCTCCATTCTTGCCCACATTTCCTCCGGCACCAAGATCATTCTGCTGACAGTGGTGATCTCCGCCGCCGCCGCGATCCTGTTCCCCGTGAAGGATGCGGCGGAAGCGGCAGAAACGGGAGGTGCGGAAGCATGAGCGGCAATGCCTACATCTACATATTCATCATGGCCGGGGTCAGCTATCTAATCCGGGTGCTGCCCCTGACCCTCATCCGCCGGGAGATCAAGAGCCGGTTCATCCGCTCGTTTCTCTACTATGTGCCCTATGTGACCCTGTCCGTCATGACCTTCCCGGCCATCGTCCAGGCCACGGACAGCCCCGTGGCCGGAGCGCTGGCCCTGGTGGTGGGGGCCGTGGCCGCCTGGCTGGGCCGGAGTTTGTTCTCTGTGGCGGTGCTGGCCTGCGTGACAGTGTTTTTGACGGAGCTGATTCTATAAAAAGGAGCGTTTGACATGACTGCTGAACTCTGCGAAAAGCCCGCCTTTGCCGTGATCGGCAAGCTGGGGGCTACCACCGACGGCCCCGATTTCATAAAAACCCTCTGGCAGCAGGCCAACGAACATTTTGCGGAGATCGAGCCGCTGGTGAAGCGGGACCCACAGGGGACGCCTGTGGGCTTTTGGGGCGCCATGTCGGATATGTCCGGGGCATTTGCCCCCTGGGAGGAGGACTTCACCAGGGGCTTATATCTGGCGGGGGCCGAGGTCCGGGACGGCGCAGAGGCGCCGGCGGGCTGGACCCGGTGGGATATCCCGGGCTTTGTGTACGTGAAGATCGCCGGTCCGGAGCCGGACCTGTTTCGCCTGGGGCTGCAATATCTGCGGGAGCATGGGTTGTCTCTGGCCGGGGCCGTCCAGGATTTTACCGATCCGAAAGACGGCGGTTGCTATCAGATGTTTCCCATTCAAAGGCTGGCGGCACGATAAAAATGGCACTGCGTGGTTAGACAGACACGCGATTATTTTTGAAAGCAGGCAGGAGGATATCTCATGCGAACGGAACAGGAAATGTATGACCTGATCCTGGGCTTTGCCCGGGCGGACGACCGGGTCCGGGCGGTGTATCTCAACGGTTCCCGGGCCAATCCCAATGCCCCCAAGGACAACTATCAGGACTTTGACATTGTATATGTGGTGGACCGCTTTGAGGAGTTTAAGGCCGACTGGTCCTGGCTGGATGTATTTGGCCCCCGGCTTATCATGCAGACCCCCGAGGCCATGCGGGACCCCAGCGGAGATGGCCATTTCAACTGGATGATGCTCTTTACCGACGGCAACCGGCTGGACCTGACCCTCATCCCCCTTTCCCGTTCGGACCTCATTGGGACCGACAGCCAGACCGTGGTCCTGCTGGACAAGGACGGTATCCTCCCGGAATTCCCCCCTCCCAGCGACCGGGACTATCTCCCGAAACGGCCCTCGGAACTCTATTACACCTCCTGCTGCAACAACTTCTTCTGGTGTATGCAGAACGTTTTCAAGGGCATCGCCCGGGACGAGCTGCCCTATGCCATGGTCATGTACCACACCGTGGTCCGTGAGGAACTGCACGATATGCTTTCCTGGTATATCGGCTGTAAGACGGATTTTCGGGTCTCTCCGGGGAAAATGGGCAAGTATTTCAAACGGTACCTGCCGGAGGACCTCTACCGTCTCTATGAAAACACCTATTCCGATGCCCAGCCGGCGCACTTCTGGCAGGCATTGGAAACAGCCTGCGAACTGTTTCGGACAGCGGCCAAGGCCGTGGGAGCGGCGCTGGGCTATGCCTACAATCAACAGGACGACGACGGCATTCTGGAATACCTGCGGATGGTCCGGGACGGTGAATTGGCCGAATAACCAACAAAAAAGCGGAGCTTGCTATCTTGCAAGCTCCGCTTTTTATCCTTCTTCTGTGGAAAATACAAAGGCCGTCGAATGGTCATATTCGGCCCCCGTCCGGAGTACCGGGGCTTCCGCCCCGGGAATATGGATGGCATTGGGCAGAAACTGCGTCTCCAGGCACACCGCCGAGTGGGGCTTGTAGTGCCTTCCGCCCTTGCCCTGCTTCTCCTCCACAAAATTGGCCGTATACACCTGCACCGCCGGGAGGTCCGTGGCCACCTGCATGACGATGCCCGTCAGCGGGCTGCTGAGCCTTGCAAATTCCCGCAGCGCCCCGGTCCGCCGCAGCAGAAAGCTGTGGTCGTAGCCCCGGCACAGCCGCAGCTGCGCATCCTCCGCCTCCAGATCCCGCCGCAAAAGCTTTCCCTTGTTAAAGTCAAAGGCCGTGCCCGCTACCGGCAGCAGTCTTCCGGTGGGCAGGGTGTTTTCATCGTTTTCCGCATAGGTCTCCGCATCCAAATAGAGGCGCTGGCCCATGGGGTCCTGGCCGCCGCTGAGGTCAAAATAGCTGTGATTGGTCAAATTCAGCAGCGTGTCCCGGTCCGATACGCCCCCATAGCGGATCACCAGTGTGTTATTCGGAAACAGGGTAAAGCGCACCGATACCTCCAGATTTCCGGGGTAGCCCTGATCTCCGTCCGGAGAGGTCAGGTGCAGGCACAGGCAGTTGTTGGGCAGTATCTCCGCCGCAAACATCCGCTGATGAAAGCCCGAAACCCCTCCATGGATGTGGTTGGGGCCGCTGTTTTTATCCAGCGTATAGGTCTTGCCGCTTAGGGTAAAGCTGCCTCCGCCGATGCGCCCGCAGTGGCGGCCCACGGTGGCGCCGAAATACAGCGTCCCCCGGGCGTAGCCCGAAAGCGTATCGTAGCCCAGGACCACATCCGTGGGCATGCCGTATTTGTCGGGCATCACCAGTGCCTGGATCGTGGCCCCGTAGTCGAGGATGTCCACATAGGCATTTTCGCTGTTTTGCAAACGGTACCGGGTCACCGGCGTGCCGTCCGGCAGCGTCCCAAAGGGATAGGCTGTGATCATAACATCCTCCTAGTCCAGAACGACTGCCTTTTTCTTGCCGTTTTTCTTTCTGGGATACTCCTTGATTTGGGACACATACTCCAGGTTCACCAGAGTCGTAACGCCATCCTTTTTCACCAGCATTCCATGTTCCTCCACCGCCTCAATGGTGCCGATCACCCCAGTGGAGGACGTAATGATGGAGATGATGCACTCTTTCCCGATAAACTGCTTTGCCAGTTCAACCATAAAGCCCGCCTCCTGCTTTCTATGCCTTTTGCGAATATAGACGATTGCCGCCGCGGATTGCTTCTCCGTCCAAAAAATCCACAGCAGCAGCGCCGCCCACAAAATCCACCAATACTGCACGGCGCTTCCCCCTTTTCCGCTTTTTATCCTATTATACCGCCTGCCTGGGCAAAGTCAAGGCACATCCCGCCGGCGCAGCACCCAAAAGGCCACCGCGCCGGCCGCCGCCACATTGAGGGAATCCACCCCATGGGCCATGGGGATACACACCGTCTCATCACACATTGCCACGGTCTTTTCCGCAAGACCGTCCCCCTCGGTGCCCAGCACCAGGGCCAGCTTCCCGATCCCCCGGAGCCTAGGTTCCTCAATGGACACCGCCCGGTCCGAAAGCGCCATGGCCGCTGTGGTAAAGCCCTGCTCCCGCAGAAATGCAAGCCCCTCCTCCGGCCAGTCCGCCGGAACTGCGCCCAAATACGCCCAGGGCACCTGAAATACCGTGCCCATGCTCACCCGCGCCGCCCGCCGGTGGAGCGGATCGCAGCAGGATGGGGTCAGCAGCACCCCATCCATCCCCAGGGCTGCCGCGGAACGGAAAATGGCCCCCAGGTTGGTGGGGTCCACAATGTTCTCCAGCACCACCACCCGCCGGGCGCCCTGGCAGACATCCGCCGCCACTATGGGCGCGGGCCGCCGCATGGCGCAAAGTACGCCCCGGTGCAGCTGATAGCCCGTGAGCTGCTCCAAAACCGCCCGGTCCGCCGTAAAAACAGGCACATCACCGCACCGTTCCAGAAGCTCCCGCCCCTGGCCCTCCAGCTGCCGCCGCTCCATCAAAAAGGAGACCGGCACGCACCCGGCCATTAAGGCACAGGAGATGACCTTGGCGCTCTCAGCGATAAACATCCCCTTGTCCGGCGCCCGCCGGGACCGCAGCTGGGCCTCCGTCAAACGCGCATACACATCTAGCTCCGGCGCACGGATATCTGTAATCTCAACAATATTGGGCATAAAACAACCCCCATAACAGCAAAT
>CABSAB010000113.1 GCA_902475515.1 uncultured Eubacteriales bacterium
GATCTTCTGATCGAAGCACCGATGTGGAGCTGCGGCGTCTGCTGTCGGTGGCCAAGCGGCGGGACCGCATTTTGCAGGCCAATGCGGCGCGGCTGTATCACTACACCATTCACTATTTTCAGAATCTGGGCCGGGAGCTGGATGAGTTCTTTGGGGAGATGTTCCCGGAGAATCAGTTTGAGGGCAGAAAGAACCTGGGGATCAACAATTTGAAAGATTAAGGAAGCGGAGCTGCCGTTTGGCGGCTCCGCTTTTGTGTTCATAACCCCAGGGAATGCCGCATAGCCATTGCGTATTTCCCATTTTCGGTTTGTCCCGGTATAATCTTAAACAGATAAAAAGAAAGGAGCGCAGCTATGTCATTCCTGAAATTTAACACAGAAGAGCTGGTCGGCCGGTTTGAAGACCGCAGAGATGTCAAGAATCTGGCCGGCAAATATGTGATGAGCCTTCTTCTGAAAAAGGAACCCACCATTCTGGAGGACCTGTGGTCTTCCCGGGAGGATATCTCCCTGGGCGTCAACACCGGCTATTATGCAGGCCGGGACGCACTCAAGGCGTATTATGCCTCCATCGATGCTGCTACCAAGAAGAAGGCCCAGGTGCTGAAGAAGGTTTTCCCCGAGGACCTGGGGGAGTATTCCGACGAAAAGCTCTACGGCCGCGGACCCATGGAGATCCGTTCTCTGGATAACGCCGTCATTGAGATCGCCGACGACGGTAAGACCGCCAAGGGCTTTTTCTATGTGTTCGGCTTGGTGACCGATATCACGGAGCGGGGCGCGGTATCCAACTGGGTGCTGGGCAGCATCTGCTTTGATTTCATCCGGGAGAATGACGCCTGGAAGATCTGGCACGTTCTCTATCTGGAGGATGTGGACACCCCCGCCGGCCAGAAGTGGGGCGATCCCAAGGCCATGGACGCATTCCCGCCCATGCCCGAGTTTGCCGATATGGCAGGCACAGAGCTGGCGCAGCCCAACAAGCCCATGACGCTTCGGACCCTGTATGGCGCAGACCGTCCCTTTACCAAGCTTCCCAAGGTCCCCGAGCCCTACGATACCTTTGAAAATACCTTCAGCTATGGCGCTGAAAGTCAGGAGGCGCTGCAATGAGCAAAAAGCAATATTACTCCGACGACGAACGCATCATTCGTGTGTGGGATATTGAGACCGTCAAGGATCTGATGTCCCGCCGCCAGGTGCTGCATATGAACGATGAGCGCCGCAAGGAACTGGACACCCTCTGGGTCACTGAGGAGAAATACCGGAAGACGGCCTCCATGGGTTCCAACTGGGGCTATTACGTCGGCATGGACGAGATCTCGAACTACTATGTGGTGGAGCATACCAACCGCCAGCAGGCGGAGCTGGATCAGAAGTGCGCCCAGAACCCCGCCCTGCGGAACATCCGGGATAACTTCGGCTACGGCAATCTGACCGCCGCCCATGTTTCCACCCCTTGCGTGGTACTGGCCGGAGACGGCAAGACTGCCAAGGGCGTTTGGTATTCCATGGCGGTGGAGGCCACGGGAAATGTCGACGGCAGCTGCCGGGCGGTGTGGCATCCTGAGCGCATCTGCGCCGATTTTGTGAAAGAGGACAGCGGCGAGTGGAAGATCTGGCATCTGCTGGTCGCCCTGGATGTGGAATACGAGGCAGGGTCCAACCTGGGCGATGTGGAGACCTTCTCCGACAAGCCCTGGGAGGCCCAGGAGGAGTTCGGCGAGCCGACGCTCCCCTATGTGGTCCACAACCAGAATTACGGCTGGTCCGACGGCTATCCCACGGTACCGCCTGTGGCATACTATTCCTACGACCCCGCCGAGGGCTTCGGTCCCGAGGGCCGTCCCAAGTGGCATAAGGGCCATCCCAACTACAGAAAGGAGACTGGCAAATGAAAACGCATCTGACTCTTTCCCAGCGCATTCATAACGCTGAGGGCACCCAAGCGGCGGAGTATCTCCACGCCCGGCATACCTACCTCCACGCCACCTCCTACTGCAAGGAGGAGTGGGGCGAGTTCTGGGATACCAGCGAGGAGGCATCCTGGGGCCATCTGTTCGGCGTCATGGAGGGCTTTGACGAGGTGTGGTACAACAGTGTTTGTAACTACGACCCCGACGGCCTCCGCGGCTATATCAATTTGATCAAGCAGCACAATGAGATCGCCTGGTTCGATCCCCGGTCCATGCGGGAGATTTCCATGCATATGCTGGGAACCGACATTGTGGAAGCGGCGGACGACGGCAAGACCGTCCGGGCGTCCTTCCTGACCCCCGGCATTCTGGTGTTCGCCCTGAACGCAAACCATAAGTTCCGTGGTCTGACCCTTTGGGAGCGCTACGGCTCCGACTTTGTCTATGACGGGGACGAGGGGGAGTGGCTGTATCTCCATGAGCAGGTCTGCCCGGATATGGGCGGCCCCATGGACGTGTGCAACCCCGGCAGGGACGCCTATAACAAGCTCATGGGCATCGGCGGCGGCGGAAAAGGTCCCGGACCCGGCCCCGGCGCAGGTGGTGGAGCCGGTGGTCCCGGCGGCGGCCCCGGTGCGGGCGGTCCTCCTCCTCAGGGACAGGGTGGTGCCCCCGGTGCGGGCGGACCGCCTCCCCAGGGAATGGGCGGAGCTCCCGGTGCAGGTGGCGGACCCGGTGGTCCTGGCGGTCCCGGCGGCGTACCCCAGCAGGAGAACAGTGCGGTACCCGGTATGGTGGTCAAGGAGAAAGGTGCTACCCGCGGCGCGACTTCGGCAGGCGGTGCCAAGGGCGAGGTCCATGTAGGCGTACCCGGACCCATCCACTTCAACTACACGCCCATTATGCATGTGCAGAATACGGTGGCATGGCCCGAGCCTTACAAGACCATGGATCGGGACAACACCTACCGCATTTATGAGACCCCTGAGGTGGACTGAGTCCGCAGCGTAACGCAATTCTATAAGGGAATCAGGGCCCTCGGCATGGAAGAACCGTGCCGGGGGCCTTTGCACAGTTGGGGGCCATAATTTGAAATAAAAGAAAGAGGCGATAGCCTTCTGGAGCATTTGGCGCTATAATAGGAACATTAGAACGGAAAGGATGTGACCGGAATGGAGATCATTGCGCTGAAGGACCGCCCTGAACTGATCGGGACTGCGGCTGACTGGTTCCATGAAAAATGGAAGGTCCCGGTGGAGGCGTACCTGGAGAGCATGGAGGAAAGCCGCACCGCCAAGGGCGGCGTCCCCGCATGGTATGTGGTGCCGGATATATCCGGGGCCATTATAGCCGGCATCGGCGTGATCGCAAACGATTTTCACCAGCGTCCGGACCTGACGCCCAACCTCTGCGCGCTGTATGTGGAGGAGACGCACCGAAACCGGGGCATTGCCCGGCAGCTGTTGGAGCATGCCTGCGAAGAACTCCGGAAAGCCGGGGTGGAGCGGACCTATCTCATCACCTCTCACACAGAATTTTACGAACGCTGCGGCTGGGAGTTTTACGGTATGATCCCGGAGGAGGATGGAAACCTGATCCGCATGTATCAGAGAGTTACCGGGGAGGCGCCGGCCCCGCGGTGATGGCCGCAAAAGCACACATCGAACACGGAAACAGCGGTGCGGATACGCCGGAAGCAGCGTGTCCGCATTTTGCCTGCCTGGAGCGGACACGGCGGAGGAAGGCAATGCCGGTCCGCCAAAAAATAAAAAAGTGCAAGGAACTTGCGAAATGGCGCGTCATGAAAGATAGGTGGGGATGTGATTCGATGACAGATGAACAGTTGTTGCGAAAGCTGCAGGCCCAGCAGCCTGAGGCCCTGGAGGCTCTGATGAAAAAGTACCACCGGTATGTCCAGACCATCATTGGCGGCATACTGGGCAGTTCCGGCGGCGCGGAGGATGTGGAGGAGCTGATGCAGGATACGTTTTATGCGGTCTGGACCCATGCGGACAGCATTAGCGGAAAGCTCCGCACCTATCTCAGCGCCACCGCCCGCAACCGGGCTAAATCCTTTCTGCGGAGCCACCGGGAACTGCCGATGGATCTGGACACCATTGAACTTCCGGACCCCGGCGGAAGCTTGGAGAATGCCGCCCAGGAGGCGGAGCTTTCCCGGTGCATTCAGAATGCCATATGGCGCATGCGTCCCAGGGATCGGGAGATATTCCTGCGGTATTACTATCATTTTCAGACAGCCGAGACAATCTCCCGCCAGATGGGTATCCCCCCGGGAACCATCTATTCCCGCCTGGCCCGGGGCCGGAAGGTATTGCAAAAAACACTGAGCAAGGAGGATTGGTTATGAAGATCCGTATTACCGATCTGATGGATCATTACCGCGGCGAACCGGTGGACATCGACCCGACCGCCATTTCTTCGGAAACATGCGCCCCGCAGGCGGCGATGTCCGAACCCCAGCGCCGGATGCAGCGCCCCCTGCTGATCGCCGCGGCGCTGATCCTGGTGGTCACGGCGGGTGTTGCCCTGCCTCTGACGCTGTCCCGGACGATAGGGGGAAATGCGCTGGAGGACGGGGCCACATCCGTGGAGAGTGCCCTGGAGACGCTGCCGCCGGAGTTGCCAATCACCATTTCGGAAAGCACCTTGGAAACCGATATGGACAGCAGTGAGGAAGGCCTCCGGGAGACCCCGGAGAACAGCGCACAGGCGCTGTCTGACCTCTCGGCCTATATGGTTTCTGGTCAAATGACCTGGGAGGAGAATCATCGCTGCTACGGCAACCTATTTTATGCGGGCGGCAGCTATTACACCATGGGAGAAAGCGGCCCGGAGCCCATCCAACTGCAAAATCTCAACACCACGGTGGAGCTTTACGGCACTTGGGAATTGAACATCGACTATGTGGTGATCAACGGTGAACTGGCTTTCCGGGATCTGAATCCTGCGGATGATGCCAGCAGGCCCCATGTGGCCACAGCCTACCCCGTCAAGGGGAGCGTCGACACGGTGATGCTGATGGTGGCACGGAATCTCACGAAAAGCTACAATATGGAGGAGCCCTATGACTATAAATTCCTCTACAACATCCAAACGGGAGAGGTCACGGACCCCCTGTCCAAGGTCATGGAGCTGTACGACCACGGCAATGTGACTTCTGTGCTGTTCAACGACGATTTCAGCCGGGCCATTGTGGATGTGGAGACAGAATCCCAGGTGCCGGAGGATTTTATCACGGCGGGCTGGGGCGATCGCCGCAGCTATCTCTGTGATCTGACCACGGGCGAGATGACGCCTGTTTCGGAGTTGGCCGCACCGCATTACGCGGCGGCGGGCCTTTCAGAGGATGCCATGTCGGAGAATGGCTGCTGCTATTTTGCAGACCGGGATACGGTGCTGCTGTGTGAGATGCAGACCATCTCCACGGGGCCGGAAGATTTTCCACGCTATGAGACCAGAGGTTGGCTCTTTGCTCTGAATGCGGACACCGGCGCATGCCGATATACCCGAAACGACGGCATTTTGTACCCCAACCGTGCGGACGGCGATGATTTCAGCGTTCCCTATTTCCATGATTCGATCTATGACGGTTCGGCCTACCGGATTCTGGACAGCGTCACCGGGACGGCATACTATACGCTGCAAGGGGAGTCCGGCTGTCTGCTGGGTATGCCCTG
>CABSAB010000114.1 GCA_902475515.1 uncultured Eubacteriales bacterium
GCCGCCCATAGTAGGAGCCGTGGGAGTCGGGGCCGGGGCCGCGCCCATGTTCACTGGAGCTTCCGGTGCCGCCGGCTGGACGGGAGCTGCTGCAGTGGGCCGGGTATAGACAGGCTCATCCAAGTCCATATCCAGATCGTCGTCCACAAGGCCCCCGTCTTCGTCATAGGGGCGCGCCAATTTTTTCAGTTCGTCCATAATGCTCATGACAGTTATCCTCCAAAATTACTTTTTAACGTATTGTCTCGCGCCAAAAATTCGGGTGCCCACCCGGATCATCGTGGTCCCCTCTTTTATGGCATCGGCAAAGTCGTCACTCATACCCATAGATAGGCAGTCTATGTTAGTATTATCGTATTTTTTCCCCTTTATGTCAACATAAAGCTGATACATTTTCGCAAAATAACTTAAATTTCCGCCTTTTTCTTTTGAAATCGGTGGAATTGTCATAAAGCCCCGGAGGAAAACATTGGGATATTCTCCCATTTTTGCCGTGAACTCATCCGCCATCTCCGGTAAAATGCCGCTTTTTGCCTCTTCTCCGCCAATGTTGATTTCCAGCAAAATATCCTGCCGGACCCCACGGGCCTCCGCCAGCCGGTCGATCACCGCCAAAAGCTCATAGGAATCCACCGACTGAATCAGGTCCACCTGGCCCACCAAGAATTTTGCCTTGTTTTTCTGCAGGTGGCCGATGAAGTGCAGGGGTGCGCCTTCATACGCCCCCTGGGGCAGCTTTTCCTGGAGTTCCTGCACCCGGTTTTCCCCACAGATATCCACCCCGGCCCGAATGGCCGCCTGGATGTTCGCGGCATCGTTCATCTTCGTGGCCGCCAGGAGCTTGACCTCCCCCTGGGGCCGTCCGGCCTGAGCCTCGGCCCGGGCCATCTCCTCCCGAATACGGGCAATGTTCTCCGCGATCTGTGTCATATGCTATCACTCCCCCATGTCCAGGAGCACCGTATCTCCCGGCCAGAGATTTTCCGTGGAGGAGCGGTCCAGTTCCACCACCACGGTATCTTCCAATTCTTTGATCACCGTCACCGGCTTAAAGCAGGGACTGTCCCCCACCAGGCACCAGACGCCGACCGTTCCATCCACAGTATACACCCCCCGGGCCGGAATTTCCAGTCCCGATCCCGTCTGCAAAAACGCCGCCGTCAGGATCCGGAGCTCTGAAACCTCCGAAAGGTACGCCCGGCAGGAGAGGCTGCACGCATATCCCGCCTGGGTCTTTTCCACTTCCTCCACATAGAACCGCGCCGGGGCAAAGATGCCGCACAGCAATTCCAGGGTCACATAGTCCCCTTCCTCCACCGCCTCCGGCAAGACCGTCTGAAAATACCAGGTATCTCCGGTCACCAGCCGGCCGGCGGTTCCGGCCGTTCGCTCCGACAGAGGCAGGCTGACTGTTTCGCCCGTCTCCAGTCCATCCCAGGCGCTGGAGAAGATCCCCGAGGCCGGGACCTCACAGGCCTTGCCCGCCGTTTTCGAGACCCGCAGGAGCTCTGCCTCCGCAGCGCTCAGCGCCTGCTTAAGCGACCCGGTCTCCCATTCCGCCCGGCTGAGGCTCCCCAGGGTCTCCGCCTGGGCTCTGCGGACCCGTCCGTCTCCGCCGTTGATCCGGCGGATGGCCTCTCGGAGCTGCTGCCGCCGGGTCACCAGCGGTATGCTTTTTTCCGAAAGCCCTCCGCGGAGCATCCGCACCTGCCGGGCCGCCTCCGCGGCCTCCGGAGACTTTTCCTCTATCAATAAGGCCTGTCCGGCGCCTACACGCTTTCCGCTTTCCACCGCGGGGATATAGTTCCCCGTCTCCGGGAGCGTCACCGTTTCCTCCTGCCGGAGGACCGTGCCGGTGACGCAGGTCTTCTCCTCCCGGAACACTGTGGCCACAGCCGTTTCTCCATAGCCCACCGTAGCCCGGGACAGCACCTGCCCCAGCAGCAGCGCCGTCAGCGCGGCGCAGGTCCAGCCCAAAGCCCTCCCGGCGCTCCATTTCCCCACAGTGCACCCCTCCCGGCAGCAGTCTATGGGAAGATTGTATCACATCCCGCCGTCGAAGAAGGGAATTTTGCCGAGGGCCTGCTGAAAAACCTCTGAAAAATCAGGGTTTTCTTTCTGATAGATCCATGCGATCCGGGAATTTCTCCGGAACCAGGTCAGCTGCCGCTTGGCATACCGCCGGGATTCCCGCTTGGCTGTCTCCACCGCCGCACCCAGTTCCATGGTCCCGTCCAGCACCGGGAAGAACTCCTTGTACCCAATGGCCTGCATGGCGGTCGGGCTGGATTTTGCACGGCGGGAGGACCTGTACCCAATGGCCTGCATGGCGGTGCAGCCCCGGGGCACGCCCCGCCGGAGCAGCGTCCGGATCTCCTCCAGAAGCCCCTGCTCCACCATGCGCTCCACCCGCAGATCAATGCGCCGGTACAGGTCCTCCCGCCGTGCAAAATCCAGCCCGATCCAGACGGGGCTGTATTTGTCCGGCACCATTTGGGTCTCCAGATTGTGCCGGGTGATGGTCTTCCCGGTCTCCTCATAGACCTCCAAGGCCCGGAGGATGCGCTTCCGGTCCGACAGGTGGAGCCGTGCACCGCTGTCCGGGTCCACGGTCTTTAAGCGCTCCAGCATAGCCTCCATGCCGAGGGCATCTGCTTCCCGTTCCAGAGCCTCCCGTTTTCCGGTCTCAGGATAGGGGGCAAAGGTCCGGCCTTTCACCAGCGCATCCACATAGAGCCCCGTACCGCCGGCGATGACGGCGGTCTTTCCCCGGGCCAGGATATCCTGCAAAATGGGGTCCGCTTCTTCCACATACCGTGCTACAGAGAACGCTTCTTCCGGCTCCGCCACATCGATCATGTGGTGGGGCACGCCGTCCATCTCTTCCGATGTCACCTTGGCTGTGCCGATGTCCATACCCCGGTAGAGCTGCATGGAATCAGCAGAGATAACCTCTCCGCCGAGGGCTTTCGCCAGTGCCACGGACAGCGCCGTTTTCCCCGAGGCGGTGGGCCCTGCGATCACTACGATCCGATCCATGGGCCTTATCTGGTCACCAGGAAATACAGCAGCACCGCCGCGCCCAGCACGATCCGGTACACGCCAAAGGCCGAGAAGCTATGCCGCTTCACATAGTCCATCAGGCCCCGGATGGCCAGCAGGGACACCACAAAGGCCACTGCGCTGGCGATGAGCAGGCAGCCCCATTCGTTCCCGGCCATGGTCTGCCCGTCCAGGAAGAATTTCACCACCTTGAGCCCGCTGGCCCCCAGCATGGTGGGGATGGCCAGGAAAAAGGAGAACTCCGCCCCCGCCGTCCGGGAAAGGCCCAGGAGGATCGCTCCCAGAATGGTGGCACCGGACCGGGATGTCCCTGGGATCAGCGCCAACACCTGGAACGCCCCCACAAGAAACGCCGTCTTGTAGGTCAACTGATCCACATCTGTGATCCTGGCCTGACGGACCGTATTCCGGCGCTCCACCAGAATAAACGCCACACCGTAGACGATCAGTGCAATGGCCACCACTACATAATTATAGAGGTGCGCATCCAGCCAATCGTCCAGCAGCAGCCCCAGCACCGCCGAAGGCAGCACCGCCACCACAACCTTGAACCAGAGGCTCCAGGTCTGCTTTTTCTCCAGGCTATCCTTCTTGGGCGAGAACGGATTGAGCTTATGGAAAAACAGCACGATGACCGCCAGGATGGCCCCCAGCTGGATCACCACGTCGAACATCTCCATAAATGCGTCGGAGGCGTCCAGGGGAAGCCACTGCTCCAGCAGGATCAGGTGTCCCGTGGAGCTGATGGGCAGCCATTCGGTGATGCCCTCCACGATGCCGTAGATGACGGCTTTCAGCATTTCAAGAAACATAGGGATATCCTCCTCAAGATCGTTTGAACTGCCGTTCCAAAGACGCCCTGGTCAGTGTGATGCACACGGGCCGCCCGTGGGGGCAGTGCTTGATGTCGTCCCGGCTCATGACCTCCGCCACCAGGGCCGACAGCTCCATGGGGTCGGTCTTTCGTCCGCCCTTAATGGCCGCCTTGCAGGCAATGGTGTGCAGGAGCTCGTCGTGGACCTTCTCCGGAGCCATACGAAGCCCCTCCTGGAAATTTCCCGCCATTTGCGAGAGGCACGCCGCCGCGTCCTCCTCCGCCACATCGCAGGGGATGGCCCGCACCAGCAGGTCTCCGGTGCCCGCGTCCTCCACGGTGAAGCCCAGGGCAGACAGTTCCTCCCCATGGGAAAGCAGCGTGGCGGTCTCCTCCCGGCTGAGCCGCGCGGAAATGGGCCGCAGAAGCATCTGGCTCATGATCTCATGGGTCTGGGCCTTGAGCTTTTCAAACAGCACCCGCTCATGGGCGGCATGCTTGTCCATCAGCAGCAGCTCGTCCCCCTGCTCGATAATAATATATGTATCCATAGTCTGACCGATGATTCGGTAATCCGCCGTTTCCGGTGTTTTTTTCGGTTCCACCGGGGCCTCCCCGGGCATTTTCGGGGTTGGGACCTTGGGAAGCTCCATGGCAGTCTGTTCCATCTCCGGCTCCGGCACAATCTCCGGCCGGGGGGCAGGCTTCGGCTCTATGGGTGCCGGTGGGATGGACGCCTCCGGTTTCAAGGGCGGTGCAGGCGGCTTTTCCGCCATGCCCCCCAGCACCGCCGGAGACACAGTCACGCCCCCGCGGACGCTGGGTACGGCCACGCTGTCCCGCAGAACCGACCCGCCGGGGAGCAATGTGCTCTGCTCCGAGAGTGTCTCCAGGAATTTGCGACTGAGCTCCGGCACATTCTCCGGCTCCTGAGGCTTGCTCCCCTGGCTCCGGTATTCCTGGGCGGTCATGGTCTGATAAAAATCCTGCTTGGGCGTGGGTTTTTGCTCCGGCAGCTTCATCTCCGGCCGGTCCTGGGCACGGCTCAGGGCCCCCAGCACCGTATAGTGCACCGCGTCAAAGACGTCTCCCTCCCGGAGGAATTTCACCTCGGTCTTGGCAGGATGGATATTCACATCCACCGCCGTAGGGAGCACCTCCACATGGAGCACCGCCGTGGGGAAGCGGCCCACCATCATCTGGTTCTTATAGGCCTCCTCCAATGCCGCCGACAGAAGCCGGGACTTGACATACCGGCCGCAGACAAAAAAGTGCTGATAGCTGCGGCTCCCCCGGTTTGCCGTGGGCTTTCCCACATACCCCCGGACGGTGACTCCCTGGGATGTTCCTTTTACCTCCACCATTTCCGCGGCGAACTGCCGCCCCATGGCGGCGTATATGGCACTTTGCAGCTTCCCGTCGCCGGGGGTGGACAGCTCAGGCTTTCCCTCCCGGATGAACCGGAAGGCGATCTCCGGATGGGAAAGCGCCTGCCGCTGCACGGCTCCGGCGATATAGCTTCCCTCCACGCTGTCCCGCTTCAAAAACTTCATGCGGGCGGGGGTGTTGTAAAACAGGTCCCGGACGATGATAGTCGTCCCCTGGGGGCAGCCCGCCGGTGATGTGTCAAGCACATTTCCGGCCTCCACCCGTACGGATGTGCCCAGGTCCTCCTCCGGCAGCTTGGTGAGAAGGTCGATCTTGCTCACGGCGCTAATGGCCGCCAGGGCCTCCCC
>CABSAB010000115.1 GCA_902475515.1 uncultured Eubacteriales bacterium
GTATGATATCATCAACGGCACCGGCACCTACTACGGCTCCACCGCGGGCGCCGTGGAGGAGGAGATCGTCATTGATCTGGCCGAGTACGCCGAGCAGTACATGGGCAACTACATGACCATCCTCAATGATCCCAAGTACCATGCGGACCGGGACCTGGCCTATAACTCCGAGGGCCAGCTGGTGGAGATCCGCTCCATCTCCGACGACTATCTGCCCACCAGCGGCACCCAGATCCGCAAGGACTGGCTGGAGCAGCTGAACCTCCCCGTGCCCGAGACCTACGACGACTGGGAGGAGACCCTCCTGGCCTTCAAGAATGAATTCGGCTGCACCAACACCCTGCTGCTCTCCGGCGCCACCCAGATGACCAACCTCATTGCCGGCTATGCCACCGCCGGCGCCTCGGAGGCCAGCATGGGCGGCAACACCGTGAATATGTACGTTCGGGACGGCGTGATCCACAACGGATACCAGGACGACGGCTACCGGGCATACCTGACCATGATGAACAAATGGTATTCCGAGGGCCTGCTGTCCAAGGATTTCATCACCGCCTCCAGCGATGGTTCCTCGAACAATATGGACGGCATCATCCTCTCCGGCGACGCCGGCGTATGGTTCTCCCAGGGCAACTTCATCACCCAGTATGAATCCCAGGCCCAGGTCACCGAGCCGGACTTTGCCATCATGGGCATTGCCGACCCCTATTCCCCGGAGTTCAACCCCGAGAAGACCACCCACTTCACCTCCGCCGCGGGCGGCGGTGCCGGCGGCGCCTCGGCCCTGAGCATCTCCACCAACTGCGAGGACGTGGAACTGGCCTGCAAGTGGATGGACTATTTCTGGACAGAAGAGGGCCAGCTCCTATGCAACTACGGCATCGAGGGCGAGGGCTTTGAGTATGACGAAAACGGAACGCCTCAGTTCTCCGATTTCGTGGTGAACGGCGGCAACTTCCAGTTTATGATGACCGGCTACACCCTGTCCGGCGTGCCGTCGCTCCAGGATTTTGACAAGTCCTTCTTCACCTACGGTGACAACGTGATCGAGGCCTTTGACGTCTGGGGTTCCTGCGTGGATGACCTGTATACCCTGCCCTCCGGCATGAGCCTGACCACCGCCCAGAGTGAGGCCTATACCCCCGTGTTCAGTGATCTGAACACCATGGCCCAGGAGCGCATCGGCCGCTTCATCACCGGCGATCTGGATATCGACGCGGAATGGGATACCTTCCAGGAGGAGCTCATCAGCATGGGCATTGAGGACTGCATCGCCATCTATCAGGAGTGCTACGACGACTTTGTGGCCTCCAGAAGCTGAACCTTGCCATGCAAACGCCCCGCAGGAATATTCCTGCGGGGCGTTTTATCTGCCGTAGCGGTTTATAACACCATCAAAAGGGTCCCTGCGCCGATCAGCACGCAGCCCACCAGGGATTTTACCGTAAAGGCCTCGTGGAGGAATACGAACGCCAGCACCAGCGTGATCACCACGCTGAGCTTGTCAACGGGTACCACCTTGGAGGCCGCGCCGATCTGCAATGCCTTGTAGTAGCACAGCCAGGAAGCCCCGGTGGCAAGACCGGACAGGATCAAAAACAGCCAGCTCTTTTTGCCGATCTCCGTAATGCCCGACTGGGCGTGGGTCAGGAACACCATGCCCCAGGCCATCACTACCACCACCATGGTGCGGATGGCCGTGGCCAGATTGGAATTTACACCGTCGATGCCGACCTTGGCCAAAATGGAAGTCAGCGCCGCAAAGACCGCGGAGCCCAGTGCAAGTACAAACCACATAACAAGTTCCCCTTTCTCGGTTATTCCGTCCCAGCCAGGGCGGTGTCAAAGTGCTTGTTGATCTGCTCGGTAAATTCCATGGCGGCGTTGTAGCCCATCTTTTTCTGACGGTTGTTCATGGCGGCCACCTCTAAAATGACGGCCAGATTCCGCCCGGGCTTTACCGGGATGGTCATGGTGGGAACGCGGACCCCCAGGATGGAGGTGAACTCGTTTTCGATGCCCAGCCGGTCATAGGCGAAGTTGTCCTTCCAGGTCTCCAGGTTCACCACCATGTCGATGTTGGAGGAATCCTTGACCGCGCCCATGCCGAAGAGCTTTGCCACGTTGATGACGCCGATGCCCCGCAGTTCGATATAGTGCCGGATCAGCTCCGGCGCGGAGCCGGAAAGCTGGTAAGCGCCGTCCTTGCGGATCTCCACGGCATCGTCGGCGATGAGCCGGTGGCCGCGCTTCACAAGCTCGATGGCGGCCTCGCTTTTGCCCACGCCGCTTTCGCCCAGCAGGAGCATTCCCTCGCCGTGGACCTCCACCAGCACCCCGTGGCGGGTGAGCCGGGGGGCCAAATAGTGCTTGAGGGTGGCGATCATGGTGGATACGAACTCCGATGTGGTGTCCTGGGTCCGGAGGATGGTGATATTATGCTTCCGGGCCATGACCATGCACTCGTCGTAGGGGGTCAGGCCCCGGGCGTAGATCATGGCCGGGGGCCGGTAGGCAAACAGCCGGTCAAAGGCCACCACCCGCTGCTCGGGGGTCAGGCCCTTTAAGTAGGTGTCCTCCACCAGGCCGATGACCTGGAGCCGGGCAGGCTCAAAATGCTCAAAAAACCCGGTGAGCTGCAGGGCGGGCCGGTTCACGTCCTCCACAATGACCTGGATCTTCTCAAAGTCCGAGGCCTTGAGCAGCATCTCCAGCTTGAATTCCTTGGTGAGGTCCTCCAGCGAAACGGTGTACATAGACATGGATAATCGCTCCTTCCGGGAAAGGTTTTAGATCATAAGGTGTTTTATATAGGGTATTATACCCTCCACTGGGGTTGTTTTCAACCGGAAAGCAGGATTTTTCCGGGGAAAGATTACAAAAAGATGAAAAAAAGTGTTGCAATTTCAGAATCGGTCTGCTATGATATAAGCCGATGCTCAAAAAGCAATCTGCCATTTTTTATACGGCGAGGAGGTGCAGCTAATGGCTAAATGTGATTTTTGCGGCAAAGGCGTGACCTTTGGGATCAAGGTGTCCCACTCTCACAGACGCTCCAACCGGACCTGGAAGCCCAATGTCAAGCGCGTCAAGGCTATTGTCGACGGCTCTCCGCGCCATGTCTACGTCTGTACAAGGTGTCTGCGCTCCGGCAAGGTGACCCGTGCAGTCTAAGCCTTATGTCAAAATCCACGGCTTTTGCCGTGGATTTTTTTATCTGTCGAAAAAGCCGAGGGCTTTTTCGACAGAAGGTTGCGGCCTGACTGCGCGCACTCGCTGCGCTCGCACATTTGCAGACCGTAAAGGGTTTTCCCCGAGGTACACGCCGCCGGGGAAAACAGATTTGACTTTATTTCGCCGCCTGCGGGCGGCGAAACTCTGCGAGGCATGATCCTTGCGACTTACTGCGTTTCTTGGCAGATATATAACCCATTATATATTCTGCATAAAACAGCCCCGCCGCAGTGAGTTCTTTTCGGTAGAAAACATATTGAAATATACTGTGTGAATCTGTATAATAAACCTGTTTGAACTTGAATCGCCGCAGCCGTGAAGCTGTGAAAATTTGGGGAAGCCCCCCGGAAAGAGGTTTGCCGAATGACATACGAAGATTACAAAAAGATCTACGAATCCAAAAAGGGCACCGTTGAGGATGCGCTGAACCTGATCAAGTCCGGCGACGTGATCTGGTGCTCCAACAACTACAACGAGCCCCAGACCCTGTTTGGCCGTCTCCATGAGATCGCCGACCGTGTGGAGGACGTCATCGTCTACAAGAGCCGTATTGGCCGCTATCCCTTTATGATGACCCCCGGCATGAACGGCCACATCAACTGCCATAACTACTTCTACGGCCCCTCCTACCGGGAGGCCCACAAGCTGCTCAACGCCAGCTTTATCCCCGTTGACCTGCCCAACTACTACCGCATGGTCAACCGCCATAAGCCCTGCAACATCTTCACCGCGCAGGTCTCTCCCATGACCGAGGACGGCAAGCTGTATATCGGCATGAACCAGACCATCGAGTATTACGCCGTGAAGGACGCTGTGGAGCAGCACAAGACCATCATCTGCGAGGTCAACCCCAACCTGACCTATATGAACGGCTCCGCTGCCATCCCCGTGGAGGCTGTGACCCTGCTTTATGAAGTGGATACCCCCGAGTACTGCATCGGCGGCGTGACCACCACCCCCGAGGAGGATAAGATCGGCGAGATGGTCGCCTCCCTGATCGAGGATGGCGACACCATCCAGATGGGCATTGGCGGTATCCCCGATACCGTCGGCAAGCACCTGCTGGACAAGAAGGACCTGGGCCTGCACACCGAGCAGTTCACCTCTTCCATGGCCACCCTCATCGATGCAGGCGTCATCACTGGTGCCCGCAAGGCCTACGATAAGGGCCTGCACGTTGGCGTGTTCGCCGACGGCGTCCATGAGCTGTACCAGTATCTGCACAACAATCCCAAGTGCCTGATGAAGCCCGGCCCCGAGGTCCTGAACCCCGGCAACATCGCCCGGCAGGATCACATGGTCTCCATCAACACCCTGGTGGAGATGGACCTGACCGGTCAGGCGGCGGCGGAGTCCATCGGACCGGTTCAGTATTCCGGTTCCGGCGGCGGCTTCTGCTTCACCCTGGGCACCTACTTTGCCGAGCACGGCAAGGGCATCCTCTGCTTCTCCTCCCGGACCAAGAAGGGCATGCCCAAGATCAAGGCCCAGCTGACCCCCGGCGCGGTCGTGACCCATCAGCGGAACTATATCCAGTACGTGGTCACCGAGAACGGCATTGCCGATCTCCGCGGCACCACCGTCCGCGAGCGTGCCAAGCTGCTCATCGGCCTGGCCCATCCCGACGACCGTGAGGAGCTGACCCGCGCGGCCAAGGAGCTGTACTACTTCTAATTTGTTTCCCTCTCGCCCGGCACGGCAACTGCTGTGTCGGGCATTTTTATTGGATAGAAAATGCCGGCCAGTCGAGGAACTGGCCGGCTTCTTGCCGTTGTGTGGGAGATATCATTCATCATCTTCGATGTATTCCATAATATCGGCAACGCCGCATTTCAAGATTTTGCAAAACATTTCTATGGTGTGGGTGCTAACGCTTTCATTCCGCTTCAAGCGTGTAATCTGCCCGGGGCTGATGTGATAGGTTTTAATTAAGGTATATTGGGTTATCCCTTTTTCTTTCATGACATTCCATAGATTGTCGTAGGAAATCATAATATTCAAGCCCCACTTTCCACTTGAATATTAACCGAAGATGGTGTATATTAATATTAACCAATATCGGTTATTAAAAAGTGAAAGTAGGTTGATAATATGAATCAAAGCAAGGTAGTAAAAAATTTGGTAATATCAGCGGATAGCGATCCGGGGAAAGCATTTGCAAACGGCATAAAACTATCTATTTTTTGCATTATTATGGGTATTATTGCAATTTGGGCAGGCCGGGAGTTAACAGACAGCTTAACCTATTTTTCACGGGATTATGAAAAGATTATGGCAGAAGCTGTCTATGTTCTGGGGTATATTATGATAATGATTGCTGTTATCTACCCGTTTTGCATGAAGTA
>CABSAB010000116.1 GCA_902475515.1 uncultured Eubacteriales bacterium
TCGATCATGGCGAACTTCTCGGCGTTGGCCGGCCGCTCCTGACCCCGGCAGAGCAGCTTTTGGCAGTGATGACGGATGAACCGCTGCCGGTTTCTGCCCCCCAGCTTCCTCTGGAAGACGTTTCCGGCTGCGCGGAGATCATTCTTGCCTATTTAAAGGCCTTCCCACGGGGCTGAATTTGTCGAAATTGCATCAAATCCTTCATTTGTGCACTTCGTCCTTCATGAAAAGACACTTGTCTGTTTTGCGTACCTTTCCATGGCGATTTTCTGTAGAATCATGCCAAAAATGACACACAGAAAAGCAAAAAAACTATTGTTTTTTCATAAAAGCTATGCTATCATCCTTATGGTAGATGTACGTCTGCCAAAATCACAGGCAGCTTTCTGCCGTGAAATAAACGATCGAAGGAGATCATTCGCTATGAACAAGAAGAACATCCTTGCATTACTTCTGGCACTTTGCATGCTCCTCTCCATGGCCGCTTGCGGCACAGCGGGCAGCGCGTCTGCCGAGGGCTCCGCACCGGCCGAGGCCGGCTCTGCTCCCGCCGAGGCTGCCGGTGATGGCCAGACCTACAAGATCGGCGTCGCCATCTATCAGTTTGACGACAACTTCATGACCCTGTACCGCAACGAGCTGGAGCGTTACTTCAAAGAGGACCTCAGCAAGGACGGCAATACTTATGAAGTCACCACCGTGGACGGCAAGAACGACATGGCCACCCAGACCGACCAGATCCGGAACTTCATCACCCAGGGCATGGATCTGATCATCTGCAACCTGGTCCAGACCTCTTCCGCTGACACCATCATCGACCAGGTGGTGGCCGCCGGCATCCCCCTGGTGCTCATCAACCGTGAGCCTCTGGGCGAGACCGACGAGTCCTATCCTGGCATTCTGGACAACGCTAACGTCTGCTATGTGGGCGCTGACGCCCGCCAGAGCGGCACCTTCCAGGGCGAGATCGTTGCTGCCCTGGAGGATAAGGGCGACATCAACGGCGACGGCACTGTTTCCTACGTTATGATCGAGGGCGACCCCGAGAACGTTGACGCGCAGTACCGTACCGAGTTCTCCATCAAGGCGCTGGAGGACGCCGGCATGAAGACCGAGTGCCTGCTGGATCAGGTGGGCAACTGGGCTACCGATCAGGGCCAGACCATCGCCGCTAACGCGCTGGCTGCCCACGGCGACAACGTGGAGGTCATCTTCTGCAACAACGACGGTATGGCCCTGGGCGCTGCCGCTGCCATTGAGGCTGCCGGCCGCAAGGTTGGCGAGGACATCTACCTCCTGGGCGTTGACGCGCTGGAGCAGTGCCAGGAGATGGTCAAGACCGGCACCATGACCGGCACCGTGCTGAACGACCACATCGGCCAGGCGCACACTGCCGCTGACGTGGCTGTGAAGGCCCTCAAGGGCGAGGCCATTGAGAACTACTACTGGGTCGACTATGTAAAGGTGGATGCCAACTACTTCAAGTAATTTCCTGGCAGATACGGTGGGCCGCTTCGGCGGCCCACCCTTTGAAATTTCCCCGTTTGAATGGAGCCGGACGGCTTTCGTCCCGTTCCATTGAGACAAGGATAAAAAGCAAGAGGAGGTCAACCGGAATGAGCGAGTATCGCTTGGAAATGCGTGGTGTTTGCAAGTCCTTCCCGGGTGTCAAAGCCCTGGACCATGCACAGCTCTGCCTCCGCCCCGGCACCGTTCACGCTTTGATGGGCGAAAACGGCGCCGGTAAATCCACCCTTATGAAATGCATGTTTGGCATCTATAAGATGGATGAAGGCGAGATTTTCTTCGAAGGACAAAAGGTGGATATCCACGACCCCATGGAGGCCCTGCATATGGGCATCGCCATGGTGCACCAGGAGCTTCAGCCCATCCCCGCCCGGACTGTGGGTGAAAACATTTTCCTGGGGCGGTATCCCATGAAAAAGCTCTTGGGCTTCATCCCTGTAGTGGACCACAAGAAAATGTACGAGGACACGGCACAGTTGCTGGAAAAGGTCCACATGACCTTTGACCCCAAGCAGCTTCTGGGCGAGCTGAGCGTTTCCCAGATGCAGTCTGTGGAGATCGCCAAGGCGGTGTCCGCCAACTGCAAGGTCCTGATTTTGGACGAACCCACCTCCTCTTTGACCCAAGCCGAGGTCGAGGCCCTGTTCCGGATCGTGGAGGATCTGAAGGCTGAAGGCGTTTCCATTGTGTACATCTCCCATAAGATGGATGAGATCCTCCGCATCAGCGATGAGGTCACCATCATGCGGGACGGCCATTATATCGGCACCTACCCCTCCCATGAGCTGACCATCGACAGCATCATCACCAAGATGGTGGGCCGGGAGCTGACCAATCTGTACCCCAAGCGGGAAAACGTCCCCGGCGAGGTGGTCTTCAAGGTGGAGAACTTCACCTCCATCAACCCCAAAAGCTTTCGGAACGTCAGCTTTGAGCTGCGGAAGGGCGAGATCCTGGGCGTTGGCGGCCTGGTTGGCGCCCAGCGCACCGAGCTGATGGAGGGCATCTTCGGCACCCGCTCCCATACCACCGGTACCATCACCTATAAGGATAAGGTATTGAAGATCGGCCGTCCCAAGGACGCCATCGATCAGGGAATCGCCATGCTCACCGAAGACCGGCGTGCCACGGGCATCATGGGCGTGCTGAGTGTTGCGGACAATATCTCCGTGGCTTCCCTCAAGCAGTACTTGGATTTCGGCGTGTGCCTGAATAACAGAAAGATCGAAAAACTGGTGCAGGACAACGTAGACAAGATGAACATCAAAACGCCTTCCAGCAAGACGCTCATCCAGTCCCTGTCCGGCGGCAACCAGCAGAAGGTCCTGGTGGGCCGCTGGCTGGCCAACGATCCGGATGTTCTGATCCTGGACGAACCCACCCGCGGCATCGACGTGGGCGCAAAATACGAGATCTACTGCATCATCGCAGACCTGGCAAAGCAGGGCAAGTCCATCATCATGATCTCCAGCGAGATGTCGGAGCTCATCGGCATGTCCGACCGGATCATGGTCATGTGTGATGGCCGTGTCACGGGCATCATCGACGGCGATCAGGCCACCCAGGAAAACATCATGGAACTGGCTGCCCAGTTTGAGTAAGGAGGAACAAACCATGGAAAAAGTAAAGCGCGCGCCGGGTTCTATCTGGCAATATTTCAAAAGCAATCCCATTGTTGTGTTACTTACGGTGGTCTGCCTGATCGTCGGCTTCACCGTTGACAATTTCTTCTCTTGGAGCAACTTTAACAACCTGGCGTCCAACACCTCTGTGCGGTTCCTGATCGCCCTGGGTGTTTCCGGATGCCTGATCACCAAGGGCACGGACCTTTCCGCCGGACGGCAGGCAGGTCTGGCCGCCTGTATCGCCGGCGTGCTGCTGCAGCGGGCGGATTACAGCGGACGGATGTTCGCGAATATGCCGGAAATGAACATCGCTGTGGTGCTGCTGATCGTCCTGGCTGTTGGCGCCATCATCGGCATCATCAACGGCCTGATCATCTCTGTGCTGAACGTACCTCCTTTCATCGCCACGCTGGGCACCCAGACCATCGTTTACGGCATTGCCCTGGTATTCACTGACGCGCAGCCCATCGGCGGTTTCCAGAAGGGCTATACCTCCCTGGTCAACGGCACCATCTTCAAGACTGGAAGCTACCCCGGCCTGCCCTATCTCCTGCTGGTGGCCCTGGTATTCGGGCTGTTCTTCTGGTTCCTGTACAACAAGACCACCCACGGCAAATATATGTACGCCATCGGCGGCAACGAGAACGCGGCGGAGGTCTCCGGCGTCAACACCCGCAAGAGCAAGATCCTCATTTATATGACTGCAGGTCTGATGTACGCCATGGCGGGCTTCCTGCTGGCGGCAAAGTCCGGCGGCGCGACCTCCTCCATGGGCAACGGCTATGAGCTGGAGGCCATCGCAGGCTGTACCATCGGCGGCGTTTCCACCACCGGCGGTATCGGCACCGTGGGCGGCGTGCTGGTTGGCGTGCTGGTGTTCGAGCTTTTAAAGATCGTGCTGCAGTTCCTCCAGGTGAACCCCTACTACAACTACATTGTTCAGGGCCTGGTCATTGTCATTGCGGTTGCCCTGGATATCCGGAAATATATCGCAAAGAAGTAATGGAACAGCGAAATACTTCCGATTGGGAAGCAGCCCAGCTGGAGGAGGAGCTTCTGGAGCAGCAGCTCCGGCAGCAGGAGTTTGAGGACGAGGACGAAGAGCCGGAAGCGGCTGAGCCGCCAAAGTCCGACGTTCGCCCCAAGCACCCCTGGCAGGTGACCAAGGAGAGCTGGTATGACAGGCTGAATGTCAGCGTCCGCCAGTTGGATATTATCATTGGCGCTGCCTCTGTTGCCCTTGCCATTGTGGTGATCCTGATCATTCTGGACGCTATGGGCCTTCGATAACGACTACTGCGTGGGGCGATCCTGGATCGCCCCACGTTCTTACCTTGGGAGGAACGCTATGAAAGCTTATCTGGTCAGCGCCTGCCTGCTGGGCATCCCCTGCAAATACAGCGGCGGGGATAACCTCTGCCCCGCTGTCCTTGAGCTGCGGGACAAAATCGTCATGATCCCCGTCTGCCCGGAGCAGCTGGGCGGACTTCCCACTCCGCGGCCCGCAGCCGAACGGCAAGGGGATTCCGTTGTAAATCAGGTGGGCCGGGATGTGACGGAGGAATTCCGGACCGGCGCCCAGGCCGCATTGGCCCTTGCCCGGCTGTTTGACTGCTGCGGTGCCATTTTGAAATCCCGCAGCCCCTCCTGCGGCGTGGGGACGGTCTATGACGGAAGTTTTTCCGGCACGTTGGTCCCCGGAAACGGCGTCACCGCCCAGCTGCTGGAGGAAGCCGGACTGGCTCTCTATACGGAAGAAAACCTTCCCAGCCTGTAAAAATTCGATTTTCCTCCCCTTGACGGCGGAGGAAAATCGTGTTATATTGGTGGTACTTAAGGGAGTAGTCAGCGCCTCCGGGCGTGATGGAGCCAACATCCTGGGTGCCGGTGCACTCTGGCTTTATCTGAAATGACGAGACTTATCTGTATATCAGATAGGTCTCTTTTTTTATGCTTGACCATACAAATTTTATGAGAAGGGGGAATACTATGACTCTGATCGAGCTTTTTATTCTGGCGGTGGGGCTGAGTATGGACGCCTTTGCGGTGTCCATCTGTAAGGGGCTTTCTGTGGAGAAGCTCCAGCCCCAGCATCCGCTGCTGTGCGGTATCTATTTCGGCGGATTTCAGGCATTGATGCCCTTCCTGGGGTGGCTTTTGGGCCGCCAGTTTCAAGGCCTTATCACCAGCATTGACCACTGGATCGCCTTTGTACTGCTGGGGATCATCGGCTTTAACATGGTCCGGGAGGCCCTGGGACCAGAGGACGAGACCCCCGATGCCTCCTTCTCTCCCGGCGCCATGCTGCCCCTGGCCATCGCCACCAGCATCGACGCGCTGGCCGTGGGCGTGACCTTTGCCTTTCTGGAGGTCCGTTCGATCAGGATCTTCAATCCCATGGCCATGAGCACA
>CABSAB010000117.1 GCA_902475515.1 uncultured Eubacteriales bacterium
GTCTTCTGGATATTCCCCAAAACGGGCAGAAATTTGACAGCGGCAGCGCCCCGGTGTATTCTGCCGAGGCCGTCTCTGCCGCAGCTGCCCAGGACCCCGGTTTCTCCCTGCTGCAGGGGGAGATCAGCCGCCGCCTGGGCCGGGTGCTCACCAGCGAGGAGCTGAAGACGCTGCTTGCCATCCGGGATTATCTTAAGCTGCCGCCGGAGGTGGTGAGCATGGCCCTCACCTACTGCCTCCAGCGGAATGAATACCGCAATCAAACCAGCGGCGAAAACCGCACCGTCTCCATGCGCACATTGGAAAAAGAGTGCTATGCCTGGGCCAACCGGGGCATCACCACTCTGGAGGGGGCGGCGGAGTACATCAACCGGAACCTCCAGATGCTCTCCCCCGAGGGCCAGGTGAAAAAGGCCCTGCAATTAGACCGGCCGCTGATCGATTCTGAGCGGCAGTACATCCGCGCCTGGCTGGAGATGGGCTTCGAGCCCGCCGCCATCGCCCTGGCCTATGAAAAGACCGTGCTGCAAACAGGCAAGCTCACCTGGCGGTATCTCAATAAGATCCTGCTGAACTGGCACGAAAAGAATCTGCACACCCCGGCGGAGATCCAGGGAGAAACGAAGCCCCAGGCCCAGGCACCCGCCGCAGATTACACCCTGGGCGAAAGCGAACTGGCTGCCATCAAGAAGCTCAAACGGCTTCGGGACAGCCTGAAGGAGGAATAACTATGGGATATTCCAGCGAGGTCCTCTCCCGGGCCAGAAAACGCCATGAGGCCGCCGTCACAGAACACCGGCAGGCCCAGCGGCATCTCCAGCAGCAGGCCTATACCCAGCACCCCGAGATCCGGGCGCTGGACAAGGAGCTCCAGCAGACCATGGCCGACGTCATGGCCCAGGCTCTCCGCCGCGGGGAAGACCCCCGGGAGGCCATTGCCTCCATTCGGGAGAAAAACCAACAGCTCCAGCTCCAGCGGCGGCAGCTGATCCGGGCAGCGGGCTATGATCCGGAGCAGCTGGACGGCAAGCCCCTTTGCCCCCTGTGCGGAGATTCCGGCTATGTGGGCGAGCGGATGTGTGACTGCCTGCTGGACTACTGCAAGGCAGAACAGCGCCGGGAACTGACCAGCCTGCTGTCCCTGGATGTATGCTTTGACGACTTTCAGCTGGACTACTATTCGGACCTGGTGAACCCCGCCACCGGCCTTTCTCCCCGGGCGCAGATGGAGCTGATCTATGAGACCTGCGTAAACTATGCCAGCCACTTTGACCCGGCCCGGGCTAGGAACCTGCTCATGAGCGGCGCGCCGGGGCTTGGCAAGACCTTCCTCTCGGCCTGCATCGCCGGGGCGGTGGTGTCCAAGGGCTGCAGCGTGGTATATGACACCGCCATCCATGTCTTTTCCTGCATGGAGGCCGTAAAATTCGGCCGGGCCACCGAGGAGGAGCGGCAGAGCGCCGACCGCCTGATGGCCTGCGACCTGCTGATTCTGGACGATCTGGGTACGGAGATGGAAAATTCCTTCATTCCCTCGGCCCTGTACAGCATTGTAAACAGCAGGCTGGTTTCCGGGAAGCCCACCATCATCTCCACCAACCTGACCATGGAGCGGATCGCGGGGCGGTATTCTCCCCCCGTAGTCTCCCGGCTGGATGGGGAATATGAGATCCTGAGCTTCGCGGGACAGGACATCCGAAAGCTGAAAAAAAGATGAAAAAAGAGACTGCCTGCTGGCAGTCTCTTTTTTTTGATTGCGTTTACCGTTCCTCCCGGAAGTAGGCATTGCCCAAGCTTGCGGGGGGCTGATTTTCCCGCTTTTGATGGATGGAGATGGTCACCAGCACGATCACCGTCACCACGTAGGGGAGTATCTTATAGATCTCCGTGGGGATACCCAGCTGGGTCACACGCATGTACATGATCATCAGCCCGCCGAAGACCACCGAGCCCCAGACCGCCCGGAGCGGCCGCCACAGGGCAAAGATCACCAGTGCCACTGCCAGCCAGCCCTTGCCGTCCATGGCGCCGGTGGACCAGTTTCCGCCGCCGGAGACCATGGTGAAATACAGGCCGCCCAAACCGCAGACGCCGCCGCCAAGGCAGGTGGCCAGGTATTTGTACCGGGTCACGTTGATGCCCGCCGCATCGGCAGTGGCGGGGTCCTCTCCCACTGCCCGCAGGCTCAGGCCGCTGCGGGTCCGCGAGAGATACCAGGCCATTACAAAGGCGATGACCAGCACCAGATAGATCATAAAATTGTAGGAAAACAACAGCTTCCCCACCACAGGAATATCCCGCAGAAACGCCGGGAGCATGGGCTGGGAGAAGATGGCCCCCGCCGCCTCGGACACCTGGAGCCGCCCGCCGCCGATCCCCCGGAAATACTCTCCGAAGAACTCGCCGTAGCCCACGCCGAAGATGGTCAGGGCCAGGCCGGTGACATTCTGATTGGTCCGGAGGGTGATGGTCAAAAAGGAGTACAGCAGGCTCCCCAGCGCCGCCGCCAAAAACGCCGCCGCAAATGCAATGACTGCCGCCACCGCCGGGATGGCCCCGGTGCCCGCGGCCCGCTCATAGATAAACGCCGCGATGAGGCCCGAGGAGCCGCCCATATAGATCAGGCCCTCCACGCCCAGGTTCATATTCCCGGCCTTTTCCGTGAGGATCTCGCCCAGAGTTCCGTACATCAGCGTGGTGCCCATGAGCACGGCGGCCACAAAGAAGTTTACGAAGAATGTCATGAGGCCACCTCCTTGTGCTTTTTCCGCAGGATCATGCGGTAGCGGATGAAGAACTCACTTGAAAGCATACAAAACAGGATCAGCCCCGTGAGCATATCGCTCATGGATTCCGGCAGGGCGTTATGGGTCAGCGTGTTGATGGTGGCGGCGCCCTTCTCCAGCACTGCCAGCAGCGCTGAGATAAATACCATGCCGATGGGATTCAGCTGGGCCAGCCACGCCACGGTGATGCCTGTGAAGCCAACGCCCCCAGCCACGGAATCCGACAGGGTGTAGTTGATACCGGACACCATGATAAAGCCCACAATGCCCGCCACCGCACCGGAGACGAACATGGTCCGCACGATGACGCTGCCCACACGGATGCCCGCATACCGGGCCGTGGCCTCCGATTCGCCCACCACGGCGATCTGATAGCCATGCTTGGTGTACCGCAGGTACAGGAACATAAACAGCACCAGCACCAGCACAATAAAGCCGCCTGCGGTGATGCCCCAGACCTCCGGCATTCTGGCCGCCGGGGCGAAGCGGTCGATCATCTGGGTGCCCTTGGGCACCTTCTCCCAGGGCCCGCCCTGGAGATATTTCACAATGCCGATGGCAATGTAGTTGAGCATCAGGGTAAACAGCGTTTCGTTGGTGCCCCATTTGGCCCGGAATGCCGCCGGGAGCATGCCCCAGAGGCCGCCGCCGATGGCCGCCGCCAGGAACATCACCGGGATCAGCACATAGCCCGGCCAGCTGTTTTGAAAGGTCAGGGCAAAGTAGGTGGCAAAGATGCCGCCCATGGTGATCTGCCCCTCCACACCGATGTTCCAGAATTTCATCTTAAAGGCCGGGGCAATGGCCAGCGCCGCCCCCAGCAGCGGGATCATCAGCTTGACGGTCTGCTGGATATTTAACGGACTTCCCAGCGCACCCCCCAGCATGGCGCCGTACACCGACACGGGATCATAGCCCACTGCCACGATCAGCCCCGCAAAGAGCACCAGCGCCGCCAGGATCGACCCGATCCGAATGGCCCAGGCCGTAAGCGTTCCCACATCGTCCCGCTTGGAAAGGCGAATCAGAGGTTCCTTCTTATTCATGCTTCCCCTCCAATCTTCGTCATCATCAGGCCCACCTGCTCACGGGTGGCGGTGCGCCCATCTACGATCCCGCTGACCTGGCCGCCGCAGAGCACCAGGATGCGGTCACACAGTTCTAAAAGCACGTCCAAGTCCTCGCCCACATAGATCACCGCCACGCCCTTTTGCTTCTGCTCGGTGAGCAGGCGGTAGATGGTGTAGGAGGTGTTGATGTCCAATCCCCGGACCGCGTAGGCCGTCATAAGGATCTTCGGCCCCGAGGCGATCTCCCGGCCCACCAGGACCTTCTGCACGTTGCCGCCGGACATCCGCCGGACAGGGGTCTGGATGCTGGGGGTCACCACCTCCAGGTCCTCCTTGACCTTCTCCGCCAGCACCTCGGGGGTCTTGCGGTCCGACAGGCCGAACTTGCCGCGCTTAAAGGAGCGGAGCATCATATTGCCTGCCATGTCCATGTTCCCGACCAGGCCCATGCCCAGCCGGTCCTCCGGCACAAAGCTCAAGCGAACACCCAGATCCCGGATCTCCATGGCGGATTTCCCCAGCAGCTCCTGGGGTTCCCCCTCCCCGTGGTAGACGATGGAGCCGCTCTGGGGGCGCTGCAATCCCGCAACCGCCTCCAGCAGCTCCTTCTGCCCGCAGCCGGAGATGCCCGCGATGCCGAGAATCTCGCCGCCATAGGCGTCAAAGCTCACATTGCTGACCTTGGTGACGCCGTTTCCGTCCACCACCGTCAGGCCGGATACGGAAAGGAGCTTTACCGGATCTACCGGCTCCGGCCGGTGGATATTCAGTGTGGTGGCCTGTCCCACCATCATGTCCGTCAGGGACTGGGCCGTGGCGTCCTTTGTGTCCACGGTTCCGATGTGCTCGCCCTTTCTCAGCACTGCCACCCGGTCCGAAAGCTCCAGCACCTCCTGGAGCTTGTGGGTGATGATGATAATGGCCTTGCCGTCGTCCCGCATGGCCCGGAGCACGGCAAATAGCTTCTCCGTCTCCTGCGGTGTCAGCACCGCCGTAGGCTCGTCCAGGATCAGGATGTCCGCTCCCCGGTAGAGGACCTTGATGATTTCCACGGTCTGCTTTTCCGATACAGACATATCGTAGATCTTCTTCTCGGGGTCAATGTGAAAGCCGTATTTCTCGCTGATCTCCCGAACCTTGGCGGCCACGGCCTTTTTATCGAATTTCCCCGGCTCCCGGAGCCCCAGGACGATATTCTCCGCCGCCGTGAGCACATCCACCAGCTTGAAATGCTGGTGGATCATTCCGATGCCCAGGTCAATGGCGTCCTTGGGTGAGCGGATGGTCACCGCTTGATCTCCCACGAACACATGGCCCTCATCGGGGAAATAGATGCCCGAAAGCATGTTCATCAGCGTGGTTTTACCGCTGCCGTTTTCCCCCAGAAGCGACAGGATCTCTCCCCGCCGCACCTCCAGGGAAACCGCGCGGTTCGCCACCACATCTCCGAACCGTTTCGTAATATCCACAAGGCGAATCGCAATTTGACTCTCCAAATACCTCACCCTTTCTCACAGATTCGAAGCTGCTCAGCTTCGCTGGAGGCATCCCTCCGGCAAAGCTCAGCCGTCCCGATGAAACACCATAGGCGAAGCCGGTTTTGCCCGGCTTCGCCCGAAGTGTTTCTAAAAATCAGTTGGTGCCCTTGACAGTGATGATGTCGTCGAGCACAAAGTTGAAGGAAGGCGCGGACTGGGTGGGAAGA
>CABSAB010000118.1 GCA_902475515.1 uncultured Eubacteriales bacterium
AAGGTCGCAGCGGATGCAGTGGGGGGTATCCGCCACCACCCGGTCCTTCTTTGTGAAGCAGGTAATGGCGTTGGTGCCCTTGATCACGGGAACGCTCAGGTCAAACTGGCTAATTCCCATCATGGGGCCGCCGGTGAGGACCTTATAGGGCTCCGCGCAGAAGCCCTCCGCCGCCTCGATCAGGTCCGTATAGGGGGTCCCGATGGGCGCGATAAAGTTTTTGGGATTGGTAATAGCTCCGCCGGTGACTGTCACCCCACGGCGCACCAGGGGCATGCCCTGATAAACCGCGTCATAGATGGCCGCGCAGGTAGCGGTGTTAAATACGCCACAGCCCACCGCCGCCGGAAGGCCCCCCGGGGGCACCTGCCGTCCGGTGATGGTCTGGATCAGCTGCTTTTCCGCACCCTGGGGATATTTGGTCTTCAACACCTGGACCACGACGTCTCCCCCAGCGGGGCATAGCTCCTTCAACGTCTGGATCGCCGCCTGCTTGTTGGCCTCGATGCCGATATAGCCTTTCGGAAGATCGAATATCCTCAGCAGCACCCGAAGGCCGCCGATGACCCGCTCGGGGTTCTCCCGCAGGAGCCGGTCGTCCGAGGTGATGTAGGGCTCGCACTCCGCGGCGTTGACGATGATGGTATCCAGCTTTCCAAGGCCGCTGGAGATCTTCACATCCGTTGGGAATGTGGCGCCGCCCATACCGGAAATACCGGCCTCATGAATGCTCTTCATCAGTTCCTCTCCCGTCAATCCATCGATGTTCTCCCGGGGAACGATATCCGGGCACGGGGTATCCAGAAAATCGTTTTCAATGACCACGCTCATGACATTGGTCCCGTTCGGATGGGGCCGCGGCTCCACCGCCACCACCGTACCGGAGACGGAAGCGTGGACCGGAACGCAAAGTCCCGTGTTGTCGCCGATCTTCTGGCCAACCGTCACCGTATCACCCTTTTTCACCAGGGGATTGCAGGGCGCGCCGATGTGCATGGACATGGGGATCACCACCTGCTTTGGCGCCGGCAGCGTCTCAAAGGCCTTTTCGCAGGACAGGGATTTTTTGTCGTCGGGATGTACTCCGCCGAAAAACCCAGCCATAATCTTCACCTCTCACTTTCTATTTCCGAAGCCCCGGACTCCGCCGGAGCGCATGGATTCACATAGTTTATCATACCATGGGGCAGCTTTCTTGTCTACGGCACATTTTACCGGAAAATGTTCAGAATGTATCCGGATTTTATAAGAAAGCAGAATAATTTGAAAAAGTTGAAAATTGCACTTGAAATTTCTCCCGTGACCTGTTATAATTCAATTTACATTGCGGGTGTAGTTCAATGGCAGAACATCAGCTTCCCAAGCTGAATACAGGGGTTCGATTCCCCCCACCCGCTCCAAGCCATGGAGGCGTAGCTCAGCTGGTTAGAGCGCACGGTTCACATCCGTGAGGTCGAGGGTTCGAGTCCCCCCGTCTCCACCAAAAAGGAAGACCAGTCTGCGGACTGGTCTTCCTTTTTGGTACCAGATTCATTGAATGGCGGAAATGAATTCCGCCTATGACAATTGTCTGCTTACGCAGCCAATTGATGCGCCACTTGGCGCGGCGGCCAGAAGGCCGCTGACCCGACCTGCTACATCTATAGTGTCGCGAATATACAAAATGATAATCCCCGGTTGCTGGCCGATTAGGCCATGCAGCCGGGGCTTTTTTATTTTTCCCACTGTGCGGCCCATAACGCGGACTCAGCGCTACGGTTTCTCCCCTTGCAGGATCGTCAATACATTCTGCACCACCGGACGGAAGTCGTCTTTCATATAGGCCGCCACCACACACATATCGCCGGAGGGCAGCGGAACTGTTCGCACGGCACTTTCGTGGCCCAAGCGGGTGTTCTGGTCCAAAAGCCCAATGCCCACGCCCATTTCCACGCATAGGATCAGGGATTCCAGGCTTCTGGGCTGCCGCACGACATTGGGCGTAAAGCCGCTGTCCTGGCATTGGGCAATGAACCGGTCGTAGCCCACCGGCGATTCCTGGGGCGAGATCACCACAAAGTTCTCCCCCGCCAGTTGCTCCATGGAAAGGTGCTGCTGGTTCGCCATGGGATGGTTCCGGTGAATGGCGATGGCAGGCGGCTGGGAAAAAATCTTCACACTGTCAAACTGCTCCTCGGTCTCCACGTCAAAATCCAGCGTCACGATCATATCATAGTGCCCGTTTCGCAGGCCGCTCCGCAGATTGGAAAAGGAGTTCCGTTCCAGCTCGAGCTCTAAATTTTTGTAGAGCGCCTGGGCCAGATTCAGCCGGGTCAGGAGTACGGAGTTTACCTCCTGTCCCTCCAGAATGCCAATATGCAGCACAGCCTCCTCCCGCCGGGCCAGATTTCCGGCCTGCTCGAACAGCTGGTCCAGCTCCTGCGGCATATCTTTCATATATTCATAGAGCATCCGGCCCGCCGCAGTCAGCTGCACGGACCGTTTGGTCCGGTGAAACAGGGCAAAGTCCAGTTCCTGTTCCATCTGGGCGATCTGCTTAGAGACATTAGGCTGCGCGGTGTAGAGCCGCCGGGCAGCTTCGGAGAAGTTCCCGCACTTTGCCACCTCGACAAAATATTTTATCTTCGTCAAATTCATCTGCAGATCCCCCTTTTTTCGCACCTATCATAGCATGTTCACAGAATCCATGCAATACTTTTTGTGCAAAAACACCACAAATGCGGCGATGTATTCCATTTGGTATATTAAAATTGCCGATTTAGATATTTCACAAGCGAAATGACTTCCCGTATACTGAAACCGCAAGGGAATCAAAACAAGGGAGGAAATTTTTATGAAGATCTTAGGCATCTCCGCCGGCACCAATGGCGGCAGCAACGACGCCATGTGCAAAGAAGCCCTCATGGCCGCGAAGGAATGCGGCGCCGAGGTGGAATTCATCAACCTCCACAAGCTGAACATCCGACACTGCACCGGCTGCAAGGCCTGTGTGATGAGCCTGTTCTCCGGCCGGGGCAACGCCTGCGTGCTGAAGGATGACTTCCAGTGGCTGGTGGATCAAATGTATGACGCGGACGGCATTGTCTGGGCGGTGCCCATCTTTGAAAAATGCGCTCCCGGCATCTTCCACACGGTCATGGACCGTTTCGGCCCCCGGCTGGACCGGGGCAATGTAATGATCGCCCAGAAGATCGCCGAGCAGGGCGGCAAGCCCATCGACCCCAAGTATCTGAAAGAGAAGGTCGTGTCCTATATGGGCATCGGCGGCTCCGATTGGGCCACCCGCATTCAGTGCGACTTCAACACCCAGGCCATGACCCCCAAGTGGACGGTCATCGACAACGAGTGCTTCCAATGGTCCCTGGCCATTATCATGAATGACGATGCCATCGCCCGGGCGCACCGGATCGGCAAAAACCTGGCGGAAGCCGCAAAGAAGATCGCAGACGGCACCTTTACCCCGCCCCACGGCATCATCGGCGAGGACTACAAAGGTCCCGCCGGCGTATGTCCCCACTGCAAGAGCAACAACTTCTATCTCCAGGAGGACGGCGTGGCCATCTGCTGCACCTGCGGCACCGAGGGGAAGATCGACAACGTGGACGGCAAGTATGTTTTCTCCTTTGACGAAGAAAAATGGCTGCCACACGCCCACGATTCCATCTCCGGAAAGTTTATTCACGGCGACGACATTCAGAACAACGAAGGGAAAGCCCGGGCCTCCATGCAAACCGAAGAAGCAAAGGCCAGAAAGAAAAAATACGCGGAGTTCATTCAGGCCTCTGTGCCTGAGGCATGAAAGAAAGGAGTACATAGCATGAAAACAATCGCGCTTTACGGAAAGAAAGACGCCCGAATGGTGGAGAAGGAAAAGCCCACCGCCGGAGCAAATCAACTGGTGGTGAAAATCGACTATGTGGGCATCTGCGGCACCGACGTGGAATTTTATCAGGCGGGAGCCGTGCCGCCCTTTGTACAGCTGCCCATGGTGCTGGGCCATGAGAACGTGGGCACCGTGGTAGAAGTGGGCGAGGGTGTCACCGATTTCAAGGTGGGCGATCAGATTCTCTGCGGCCCTCCCTCCCACTGTGCCGAGGACTGCCCCTCCTGCCGGCAGGGCAAGACCAACATCTGCATCAACGGCTTCCCCCGCACCGCCGGCATCGGCGGCCCCGACGGCGGCTATGCAGAGTATATGCTGGTGCGGGATGTAAAGCACACCATGCTCGTAAAGGTCCCCGAAGGGGTGGACCCCAAGGATGCGGTGCTGTTTGACGTGATCTGCGTCTCCCTCCACGGCGTGCGCAATTCCGCGTTTAAGTTCGGCGACAATGTGGTGGTCTCCGGCACCGGCCCTATTGGCCTTGCCGCCATCCAGTGTCTGAAGGCCGCCGGTGCAAACAAGATTATTGCCTTGGGCACTACCTCCTCCAAGGAGCCCATTATCAAGGCCTACGGCGCGGACTATTTCATCAACTCCAAGGAGTGCGAAAATCTGGCCGCCGAAGTTCAAAAGATTCTCGGAAATGAAGTGGGCGCCGATGTGGTCTACGAGTGCGCGGGCAATATGACCTCCATGGCCAACTGCGTCTACCAGTGCGTGAAGCCCGGCGGACAGGTCAGCATCATCGGCACCATCCAAGAGCCTATGGCGAATCTGGTGCCCGGTCAGTTCTCCATCCATGAGCCGAACTTCCAGTTCTCCTTCACCTACACCCAGGAGGACGTACAGATCTATCTGGATATGGTTGCCTCCGGCAAGATGCACTTCCCGGGGATGGTCACGGACATTATCTCCCTGGATGACGCCGTGGAAAAGGGCCTGGACCGCAAGGACCGTAAGGGAATGCTGAAAATTCTCATTGATCCGTCTTTGTAAGGACAGCCGCCCGCACGATAGGAACCAAATCATTGGAGGAATCAACATGAACAACTATCCGAACGCACTGACCCCCGTCCGCATTGGCGGGGTGCTGCTTAAGAACCGAATCGTCTCAGCACCGTCCACCATGCACTCCCTCAGCAATGGGGAGCTGTATCCATCAGAGGATGCCATTTCGTTCTTTGAATCCCGGGCCCGGGCAGGCGTAGGCATGGTCACGGTGGCGGGACTGAAGGTGGGCAAGGACGTTGCCGACGACGGCCAAAACACCGCCTGGGACGTGAATCAGCCCAACCACCGGAACAAGCTCATGGAGCTGGTGGAACGGGTGCACTTCTACGGTGCGAAGATCTCCATGGAGCTCATTGGCATCTTCCCCGAGGGCTATACCGTTTCCGATGGCTGCTCCATTATGGGCTGGGCCACCGGGCACGAGATCACCCAGGAGGCCATGCAGGCCTTCAAGGAGGAATGGGCCCAGGCAGCAGCGGACCTGGTGGAATGCGGCTTTGATGCCATTTTAATTCACTCGGGCCACAGTGTTCCCCTGGCGCAGTTCCTTTCGCCCCTGACCAATAAGCGCACCGATGAATACGGCGGTGGGATTGTGCATACCGGCAGA
>CABSAB010000119.1 GCA_902475515.1 uncultured Eubacteriales bacterium
GGAGGACCGGGTGGACGGCATCCGCCTGTTTGCAGCGGCCAGCAGCGTTCAGGAGGGCTATGCCGGCCTCAAGGCCGAAAAGCAGCAGGTTCGGCAGCTCTTTGAATACCGGGCCCTCCACCTGGACACCCGGCCCCTGCTTTCCTGGGAGGTTTTATCCTCCCCTGCGGCCTATCCGCCTGCCCGGCAGGATATTGCCAAGGAGCAGGAGGTGCTGGCCCAGTTCAAATCCGGCCACTACCGGCAGGCCTCGGCGATCTTTGGGGCGCTGTTTGACCGGGAGTATCTGGCCCTGGCAAATCCCCTGATCCTGCTGAAGCACAAATGCGCACAGTATCTCGACGCGCTGATCGCCGTCTGCCGGGAAATGGTGGATCACGACCTGACGGGGCAGATCGAAGCCCTTCGCCCGGAGGCCCGGCTGCTGGAGGCCACAACATTCCCGGAGGTCCGGGCCCAGATGGAGCACTGCTTCGGCCAGCTGAACGATCTGGTGCTCTCCTGCCGAAAAGATAGCAGCGCCGCCTGGATCATGGATGTAAAAAACTATATCCGGGGCAACTATACAGACCCGGATCTGAATGTGAACCGTGTGGCGGATGAGTTCGGCAAGAACCCATCGTATCTCTCCCGGAGCTTTCTGCGGCTGACGGGTACCAGCATCCTGGATTACATCCATTATTACCGCATCCAGGAGGCGAAGATCCTCATCGGCCGGGGCGTGACCCTGGCCACCGCTGCCGCGGCAGTGGGCTACAGCAATGTGCTCACCATGTCCCGGGCCTTCAAAAAATACGAGGGCACCACGCCGGGAAAGCTGCGGAACGAAACGTGCGCCCCCGAATGATGACCCGAAAAACGCACCCCCGGCGGGTGCGTTTTCTTTGTCCAATTTTGATGGTTCGGACAGGCAGAAAACGAATCTTGCTTTCTCTCCTGCCCTTTTGTATGCTTATGATAACGAATTATGATCCAAGGAGGGACTACCATGTCCAAACGATATGAACGGCTCCTGAGCCCGCTTCCGGTGGGAAATGTCCTGCTGAAGAACCGCATGGTCTCCACAGCGGGCATTCCCCATATGCTTCAAGGCACCGAGGAATATCCCACTGACCGGCTAATCTCCCATCTGGCGGGCCGGGCCAAAAACGGTGCCGCGGCGGTGTATTTGAACTTTGCCATGCGCACGGACGAAGGCCCCGGCGGCCCGCCCACGCGGCCTGGGGAGATCGCCATGAGCTTCCCACCCCATGATACGCAAGTGAACATTGCCAAGACCAGCGCCCACAACTACCTCTGCCAGACCATCGACGCCATCCGGTACTACGAATCCATTGCCATCACCCAGCCCATGGGCTCTTACACCCGCACCGACGGGCCGGGCATGGGCGGCACCCCCCAGCATGGCGGCGGCGACGGCCCCAGAATGCCCGAGGACCCCATGGAGCAGCTCCGCCAGGAGCAGGCGCAGTGCCGTGGCCGGGATGTGGGCGGCATCACCAAACAGCAGATCCGGGAATTTGTGGATTCCACCGTGGAGAGCGCCAAGATCCTAAAGCAGTTCGGCTTTGAGATGTTCTCCTTCCACAATGCCTACCATAACGGCATCATGTCCGAATTCTGGTCCACCCACACCAATCACCGCACCGACGAATACGGCGGCAGTGTAAAAAACCGTGCCCGGCTGATGCTCGAGGTCATGGACGCCATGAAGCAGACCTTCGGACGGGATTTCCCCATTGAGATGCTGATTTCCGTGGACGGCCTGGGCGTGAACCGGGGTGACACCTTTGAACTGGCAAAGCTCCTGGAGGGCAAGGTGGATATCCTCCATGTGCGCCACGGGGACAAGGACCCCCAGCATCCCATCGGCTTTACATCCTCCCGGGAGCACCCCTGCCCGAACCTGGATGCGGCGGCAGCCCTGAAGGAATCCATCATGGCCTGGGGCGGCTCCATCAAGGTAGGCGTGTCTGCCGGGCTCCAGAACCCGGATTTCAATGAAAAAATCCTCCGGGAAAACAAGGCGGATATCATCTGCATGTCCCGGGCCTGGATCTGCGACAGCGAATACGGCGAGAAGATCTACGCGGGCCGGGGCGAGGACGTGAACCCCTGCATCCGCTGTAACAAATGCCATGTGCCGAACGACAGCGACAAGTTCCGCTCCTTCTGCTCGGTGAATCCGAAGATCGGCATGGAGTTCAAGCTGGAGCAGGTCATCGCGCCTGTGACCCGAAAGAAAAAGGTGGCCGTGGTGGGCGGCGGCCCCGCGGGCATGAAGTGCGCCATCACCTGCGCCGAGCGGGGCCATGATGTGACCCTGTATGAAAAGGAGCCCAAGCTTGGCGGCCAGCTGTTCCATGCGGACTACGCCAGCTTCAAGTGGCCCCTGGCGGATTTCAACCACTGGCTGATCGAACAGACCTACAAGCACGGGGTGCGCGTCCATTTGAACACCGCGGCCACAAAAGACCTTCTGGAGCCGGAGGGCTACGACGATGTGGTGGTGGCCATCGGGCCCAAATTCAAAACGCCCCGGCTCCCCATCCAGGACGGCACAAACACCATGCTCTGCGTGGATGTATACGGCCACGAAAAGGAACTCCCCCATGAGATCGTGGTCATCGGCGGCAGCGAGACCGGCACGGAGACCGGCATGTATCTGGCTGAAAACGGCCATCATGTGACGGTCATGACCCGCCAGGGCATGCTGGCGCAGGACGCCCCCCACGCCCACTATGTGGTGATGATGATGGATGCCTACGAAAACCTGGAAAATTTCGACTATGTGCGGAATCTCCAGCAATATGTGCAGGTCGATCCCAAGGGCGTCACCTATCTCGATCAGGATGGCAGGGAGCAGTTCCTCCCCGCGGACCTGGTGGTGCTCTCCGGCGGCGTGGAACCGGTACCGGAGCAGTGTGCGGCGTTTTATGGCGCCGGCGGGCATGTACATTATATCGGCGACTGTTACCGGGCTGGGGATGTGCACAAGGCCGTCACCGCGGGCTTTGCCGTGGCTAATCAGATTTAGCAAAGTCACCCCCTCCGTTTATGTCAGGCATCACAAACCGCGCACATTCCCTACACCAGCAGATCTGTTGGATCTGCGCACGAAAGCTATCCAAAAGGAGCCCGCTGCCAAGGCAAGGCAGCGGGCTCTTATTGTTGCGGATGGATGGGAAGGGATACGCCATCACCCGCCGAAATAGGCTTTTTTGACCACGTCGTTGTTGCGGATGTCCGCAACCGTCCCCTCGGCCACCAGCTCCCCCACCTGGAGGGTATAGCAGTAGTCGGCGGCGCCGAAGGCCAGATGGACATTCTGCTCCACCAGCAGAATGGACGTTCCCTTACTCTGGTTGATCTCTTTGATCTTGCTGCCGATATCGTCAATGACGGCAGGCGCGAGACCCAGGGAGGGCTCATCCAGGCACAGCAGCCTGGGATTCGCCATGATGCCCCGGGCAATGGCCAGCATCTGCTGCTGGCCGCCGGACATGGTGCCGGCCTTCTGCTTTAGGCGGTCCTTCAGGATTGGGAACAGCTCGAAGCAAAATTCCAGATCCCGCTGAATTCCCTCCTTGTCACTGCGCTGGGTAGCCCCCAGCAGGAGGTTCTTGTGCACCGTCAGGTATGGAAACAGATGCCGTCCCTCGGGAGCCAGCACCAGGCCCCGGCGGACACGCTCCGCCGTAGAGGCGTGCGTGATATCCTCGCCCTGAAAGAGGATCTTCCCCTCTGCGGCGGGAACGGTGCCAAGGCAGGCGTTGAGAGTGGTGGACTTGCCCGCGCCGTTGGAGCCGATCAGGGTAACGATGCCGCCCTCGGGCACACAGATGTTGATATCATGGATGGCGATGGACTTCCCGTACATCACCTTTAAGCCTTGGATCTCCAGAATATTGCTCATACCGCACCTCCAAAATAAGTTTCGATGACGGTAGGATCCTGGCGCATCCCCTCGGGGGTGCCCTCAAAGATTTTTTCGCCGAAGCTGATGACGGTGACGCTGTCCAGAATGTCCAGGATCTGCATATTGTGCTCCACCACCAGAATGGTAATGCCCTTGTCGCGCATTTTGGAAATGGCGTCGATGGAGAATGCGATCTCCTCCGGATTCATGCCGCCCAGAGGTTCGTCCAGCAGCAGCAGCTTTGGCTTGGTGGCCAGGGCCCGGGCTACGCCCAAAATCTTCTGGTAGCCGTGGGGCAGGTTCTTGGCCAGTTCGTTGCGGACGTGGGAAAGGCCCAGGAATTCCAGCACCTCGTCGGCAGATTTTTGGATGTACTCCTCGTTGGTGCGGTAGGTCTTGGTGTTGAAGAACACCTGGGGCACCGTGGAGTGGGGGCGCAGATGATAGGCGGCGGTGACATTTTCAAAGACGGTAAACTCCCCAAACAGGGGATTGAGCTGGAAGGTCCGTCCAATGCCCATTTTCGCCACCTGATGGGGCCGGGCCTTGGTGATCTCCTTGCCGGCATAGAAAATATGGCCGGAGGAAGGGGTCAGCACACCGGTGATCAGGTTAAAAAACGTGGACTTTCCCGCGCCGTTGGGCCCCAGGAAGCCCTTGATCTCCCCCTCCTCCAGGGAGAAATCCAGGTCGTTCATAACGGTCAGGCCACCAAAGCGTTTGGTGAGGCCCGATGTCTCAAGCAGATGCACGGTCGTCCCTCCCTTCGGTAGAATCCAGGGCTTTTTGCGCCTTGCGTCTGCGGATCAGGTCGGGAATACCCGCCAGCCCGCCGGGCAGCAGATAGGCGACGATCAGCGTGCAGATGCCCGTCAGGAACGGGGCGTAGGCACTCAGGCCCCGGCCCAGTTCCGGGATCAGCACAAAAATAATGGCGCCGATAATGGGCCCGATAAAGTAGTCCTCGCCGCCAATGAGCATGTACATCAGCAGCCACAGGGAAAACGTCATATCGTAGTTGGTGGGAGACAGCACTGTGGAATACAGTCCGTAGGCCGCGCCCGCCACACCGGCGCAGAAGCTGCCCATTCCCACGGCCAGAAGCCGATAGAATGTGGCGTTCACGCCGATGGAGGAGGCCACATCCTGGCTCTGGGCCAGCGCCCGGAGGGTGGTGCCGATCCGGGAGAATTCAAAGCGGTACAGCAGCAAGATCAATACCACCGCGATCACCAGGAACACATAATAGCAGGCGATGTCGTTTGCCAGCAGCTTGGGGATGCGGGTGAGGCCGTGGTAGCCGCCGGTGATCTTCAGCGCTTTGATCACATACACCAGCGTCACGCCCAGGAACATGGATGCCATGGAGTAGTACATGCCCTTAAGCCGTACAAAGGGCAGGCCCGTGATCACGCTGACCAGCGCGGCGAACAGGCCGCCGGCAATAATGGTGACGACCGGAGGCAGCCCCAGATTCTTGGCAAGAATGCCCGCGCAGTAGGCGCCCAGGGCAATAAAAGTGCCGTGGGCAAAGGTCAACGTACCGGAAAGGCTGATGGTCCGCAGGCGCTACACGGCCT
>CABSAB010000120.1 GCA_902475515.1 uncultured Eubacteriales bacterium
CATTCTCCCTTGGGAACGCCGCCGCAAACCGCATCAAGGGCGACATTGACGAAAGCAGCTTTACCGCCACAGGCAGCAGCACATCTGGTGATATGGGCCATGTCATGTCCAACCTCAACCGGGTGCGCACCAGACAGACATACACTGACTTCTGCAGTGCCGGCGGCACGAACTGAGAGGAGGGAGCCAAATGCGTTTTAAAAGCGTAAAAGCACTGCTGCTTAGCGGGGTCCTGCTGATCACCGGCGTAGCGGCAGGGGCAGCTACGAAACCTGCCGGCTCAGAAATCCGGTATGTGTTCCAGCAGGATGCCGTACAGGAGTATATTCCAGAATTCCAGGGCACTTTGCAGGAGGTTCTGGAAGGTCCCAAGGTGGGCTATGTGATCGACGGCGAAGCCACAGCATCGGGCTATACCCTGACGATCGGGGTCAAGGGCCTCCGGGCCGTGTCCGGTCAGCTGGCGCTGCTGTACGATAACAAAAAACTGACATTGCAGGGCGAAGGCGAGGACGCCTTCCACATGAGCACTGGGGTCACGCTGGCCCCGGACGCTCAGGTCCTGGATCAGACCTATACCTCCCAGGAAGACGGCAGCGTGTTCTTTGCCTGGGCCAGCAGACCGCTGGAGGCCACGGCGCAGACACAGGTGATCGCAACATTGGACTTTACCGTGGCAAAAGACGCCGAGATCGACGCTTCCACCTTCCGACTGTATCCCATGGATACGCTGGAGACCCGGTCCAATGACTTCCCACGGGAAGCATCCCTGCAGGGCAAGCGCGCAGGTGAGGCTGCTACAGACCTCTATCTCTGCATGAGCCCCTATCCCGCCATCGCCAACTGCGGGGTGGACTTTGCGTACGAAGGAGCCAAGACCGTATCTGCAGACAGCCAGGAGGTCACCTTCCAGTGCCGGAACAATCTGGACCGGCCTCTGGTGGGGCTTCTGGAACTGAATGGGCAGACCCTTCTGGTGGATGGTGAAAGCACTGTGCGCCTGGCACCGGGCCAATATAGCTGGCGGATCCGCAGTGACGGATACGGTGCCTGGACAGATACTCTGGTGGTGGCGGATGCGCCCCAGACCATTCCCCTCACCTTCCAGAACAACGCCTCCCTGGTGGAGGCCGCGGAGCCCACACTGGATATTACCTATTTGCCTCAGGACAGCGCCCAGCGCGTCACGGGGAATCTGATCCTCCCGTCCCTGCTGGACGGCGAAGTGGCGGTCAGCTGGCAGAGCAGTGAGCCTGCCGTGATCACGCCGAAGGGTCTGGTATATACACCGGAAAAGAACGGCGTGGAGGTCACCCTGACCGCCACCCTTTCCCGGGGCGACGCCAGCGCTACCAAGACCTTTACTGTATACGTTCCCTCTGAGGCGGAGTTGAACCCCAGCACGCCCAGCGTATCGGCTCCGACTGATACACAAGGCGGCACTGCGGCAAAAAAAGTATTTACCGACCTGGAGCAGTACACCTGGGCCAAGGATGCGATCGACCACCTGGTGGCGGAAGGCGTGATCAAGGGTACCTCGGAGACAACCTTTACACCGGCAAGCAATGTGCGCAGGGGCGATTACATTCTGATGCTGATGCGTCTGCTGGAACTGGATACGCAGGAAACGGCAGAGCCCTTTGCCGATGTCCTGCCGGGCAGCTACTACTATGATGCCATTACAAAGGCCCGGGCGCTGGGCATTGCCGAGGGCATTGGCGATGACCGGTTTGCGCCGGAGGCCTCCATCACCCGGCAGGATATGGTCACGCTGACCGTCCGTGCGCTGGAGCACACGGAATACCTCCAGGTGACGAATGTTGCCGACAGTCTCAACACATTCCTGGACAGCAGCAAGGTCTCCAGCTATGCGCAGGAGAGCATGCTCAAGGCCGTGGGACAAAAGTGGATCATCGGCGACCAGAATCTGCTCAATCCGCTGGGCTTTACCACCCGGGCGGAGGCGGCGGTATTTGTAGAGCGCATTCTGAACGCCCACAACGGGTGAGGTGAAGCGTTTGAAAAAGCGAAGCATACAGCCTGTGCTGTTTCTGGCCCTGGCCCTGGTGCTGCTTCTGGCAGTCCGGGCCGCGGGCGCAGACGAGGGAGCTGGGACGCAGACGTCCCAGACCTGCCGGTACTACTATCAGCTGGTCGAGCAAACTCCCGGCACAGGAAACTATTTCCTCTATGTGGAACGCACCCGGCAGGAGGGCACGCCCCTGCACACCGGGAGCTTGACGCTTGCGGTGGTGGGTACTGTCTCCTTTTCCCCCGCCGCGGGCGTCACCACAGCTCCCATTGCCGGCACGGATGAATCCGGTTTTCTGCCGGCAGACAACCGAAGCTTTGTGAGTTTCTTCTGGTACTGGGAACCCGGTACGGATCTGGACAGCACCAACGGCACCGGCTCTGCACTGGATGCCCGGCGGCAGCTGCTGGGAACGGTAACACTCCCGCCCACGCTGCCGCTGGAGCAGGTGGAGCTGCTGCCCTGGGTCCAGGCGCCGGAGGGGCAGAATGCACTGACCCTGTGGCAAAATGCCCAGGGGGCGCTTGCGGACGATTACTGGGAGATCCTGACCGCCGTTTGGCGGATGGAGGACCCCACGACCCCGGCCCAAGGCTATTATCAAGGCTTCTACGCCCTGCCGGATGCAGGCGGCACCACACCGGGAAGCACAGATCCCGAGCAGTCCCAACAGGCGGTGGATCTCACCGCAGGCTGGTATGGATTTATCCTGGGGAGCTATGACCCAAAGGAGCCCATCCATCTGCGCTTTTATAAGCTGGATGACCAGGGCGCCTATCCGACGGCGCCCTATGCCACTGCCGAAACAGAGGCTGCCTCTTCCGGCATCGGATACCGGCGTACGCATATCGACTTTAACACACTACAGATCACCAATTCCGATGGCGCCATTTTAGATGGCGGCTTTCAAGAAGGGACCTATCAAATGGTGGTGGAAAAGGAATCCCATGTAACCGCCACCTTTTCCGGCCTGACGGTCACAAGCAGCGTGGTGTTCCCGGAGCTTACTGGTGTGACCGTGGTACTTCCCTGCGGCGATGTGGATGAGAACGGCCGCATTGGTCAAAAAGACCGGGCATTGCTGACACAGCCTGACCGCTACCGGAAAAGTGCTGTTGCAGATGCAAACGGCAAAACCCTGTACGATTTGGACGGCGATGGAAAAGTCAATCAGACGGACCTTTCCATCCTAACGGCGCCTGCCAACTACGGCAAGCGGGCCCTGACGTATAACTTTCACTGATTTTGGAGCGACGTTGTATGAAAAAACAAAAGATCCTGGCCATTGCATTGGCTGCTGTGCTGCTTCTGGCCTCTGTGCTGGGGGCAAGCGTACTGGCAGATAATAATGGTACCCCAGATAATAATGCAGCGTCCTCGGGCGGCGGGGGCACCTACCCGGTGGTTCCCGAGGTAACAGTGAAGGGGGTCCAGGTAGATAATGAACACCTGGAGTTGGGCGTTAATGTCAGCGCAAAGAGCTTTCAGACATTGGGCCTGGTATTGTCCTATGATGCCACAGTGCTGGAACCGATCACATGGACGGAGAACGGCGAGGCCGTGGCGGTTCAGGGAAGCAGCTGGTCGGACCCCTCGGTGATCCCCACCAAGGGCGCCGATGGCCTTTCCGGCAAGCCGGCCCTGGCCTATGCGGAGTATACTGCGGGCACAGACGGCACGGACACCCCCACCGGGCGGGCATTCTTGTATCTGGGTGCAGACGCACTGAAATACACGGACCTGACGGACACCCGTGTGGTGACCGTCCGCTTCCGCTATCGGGAGGGGAAAGACCAGAGCATGGTCACAATGCCAGGTTTGACAGGCTCCGGGGCCAGCGGCACCGGGGATACCATAGACTTTGCGCCGGACGGCGTGGCTCAGGAGGCCATTCCCGGATACCGGCTGCTGGTGACCACTGGCGGCGGGGATGACGGCACCCTCAGGAGCTGGGTCTATGGCGAGGATTACAGCGATCTTTCCGCAACAGTGCCAAATCCCTATTCCGTAACCTTCGATCTGGGTCCCGGCCCAAGCGTGAACACGGGCACGGGCGGCGGCGGTGATTTCGCCATTACGTTCTTTGATTGGGATGGAAAAGTGATAGATGCCATTGCTGCGGACAAAAATGCTCAGAGCGCAAAGGATGCCTGGCAGAGCCAAAACTCCATTCAGGCAGTGCTTGGCAGCAAGCTCGGCTACACCTTCGAAGATTGGCTTTTGGTGAAGCAGACCGACGACGGACTCAAGTCCGAGCACGAGGACCTGACCTCCCGTAAGACCTCCGAGCCCAATAACGCACCCCAGGATGTGGTGGACTTTACAAATCTGGAAGCCTATGCCGGAGCAAGCACGGGGTCCTACTCGGTGCTGGTCCAGGCGGCGTACCGGACCACAGGCGATGTCAACGGCGGCACCGGCGACAATGGCAGCCTGGGTGAAGATACGGCCCGCTATAAAATTCGGGACATCTACTGTTACCAGTATGGCGCTGCGGATGCCGACAACGGCCAGTACGCCATCCGGGGCACTGTATCACGAGGCGATGCGCTCCGGGCAGATGTTCCCGTCCTGATGGCTCAGGTCTCCGTCTCCGCCGGCGGCAACAGCGCCCCGAAGCTGGTCACGGTCAAGGTGGATCTGGAGAACACCGATACCACCACTTTCGAGGTGGTCGTGCCCAAAGCAGCCGCCCAGGTGACCCTGCGTACCTTGGATACCTACGGCTATGCCGTGTGGACCACGTCCAGAGCACGAAGTCAGGACTCTAATGTGCTGAATGCCGACTTCGTAAAGGAAGGCGCCTTCAACAAACTTATGGATGAAGCGGTAAACGCCTATAAGGACGCCGGCCACGCCTGGGATGAAACGGTCAACGCCCAGCTCTTTATCGATGCAGGCTACAGCCTGGTCAACACCAACAATGTGAGCAGCGCAGAGGCTGCGCTGTTGGCAAAGGTCACTGCCATGGGCGGCACTGTGCTCAGCCGTGCTGACGCGGACAGCGCCCTTGCAGCCTACAAGTAAAGGAGGGGCTCCCTATGAAAAAGCGTATATTGTCCCTCCTGCTGGTACTGTCCATAATGCTCAATCTGCTGCCGGGCTCCCCCGTAAAGGCAGGTGATCTGGACACGACCACTCCAGACGTGGATACTACCTATAACACAGAGCAGGGCGATCCGGTAAACGCGCTGGATTTCAAATCTGCCTATGTGCAAAACGCAGGGAAGACCGACAGCAGCCGGGGCACCGCTCAAAAGCTGGAGGTGGTCGTACGGCTCAAAAACATTAGCTCCACAAACCAGATCTATGCCATGGTTATGAAAGCCAGCCAGTTTAAGACCATCTTCCCCAACGGCCCCGCCGGCGCTAACCTTGCGGACTCCAACTATGCCAACCTTTCCGGCATGGACAGCACCTTCTATGGAATCAGCGCCCTTC
>CABSAB010000121.1 GCA_902475515.1 uncultured Eubacteriales bacterium
CAGCATCTGCTGCTCACCGCCGGAGAGGGTGCCCGCCGCCTGCCAGGAGCGCTCCTTGAGGCGGGGGAACAGGTCATAGACCCGCTCGATGTCGTCCTTGAGGTTATCCTTCCGGAGATAGGCGCCGATCTTCAGGTTCTCCAGCACCGTCATATCCGGGAACACCCGGCGGCCTTCCGGCACCAGGGTGATGCCCTTTGCCACGATGTCCGTGGTGTCCATGCCCAGAAGCTCCTCGCCGTCCAATTGGATGGAGCCGCTTTTGGCCTTCACCAGGCCCACGATAGAACGCAGGGTGGTGGATTTGCCCGCGCCGTTGGCGCCCACCAGGGTGATGATGCTGCCGTCCGGCACATCCAGGGAGATTCCCTTGACGGCCTCAATGCCGCCGTAATTCACACATAAATTCTCAATCTTCAGCATCGCTGCCCACCCCCAAATATGCGTCGATGACCCGCTGGTTGCTCTGCACCTCGGCGGGCGTGCCGGAGGCAATGAGCTTGCCGAAATCCAGCACATAAATGCGGTCGGAGATCTGCATGACCAGATCCATGTGGTGCTCGATCATAAACACCGTCAGCTGATACTTTTCCCGGATCTCCCGGATGAAATCGGTGAGCTCCTGGGTCTCCTGGGGATTCATGCCCGCGGCGGGCTCATCCAGCAGCAGAAGCTTCGGGTCGGTGGCCAGGGCCCGGGCAATCTCCAGCCGGCGCTGGATGCCGTAGGGAAGCGATCCCGCCACCTCGTCCTTCAGGTGCAGCAGGTCCTGCTCCTGAAGCAGCGCCGTGGTCTCCTCCCGCATGCGCTTTTCTTCCTTGTGACTCAGGCGGAAGGTGGAGGTAAAGACATTGTGCTTGGCCCGCATGTGCTTGGCAATGAGCACATTGTCAAATACGCTCAGTTCGGAGAACAGGCGGATATTCTGGAAGGTCCGGGCAATGCCCAACTGGGTGATCTTATCCGGCGTGGGGCTGATGACGTGGTGGAAATCCCCGGCGTGCTCGCCGTGATAGAGCTTCTTCATCTTGCCCTGGGGATGGTTCTCCACCATGGGTTTTCCGAGAAACGACACCCGGCCGTTGGTGGGTTCGTACACGCCGGTGATGCAGTTGAAGGCCGTGGTCTTGCCCGCGCCGTTGGGGCCGATGAGGGCCACGATCTCGCCCTGGTTCACCTCCAGCGACAGGTCGTTGACTGCCACAACGCCGCCAAACTGCATGGTGACGTTTTCTACATGAAGCACATTCTCGCTCATTTCGCCACCTCCTCACTTGCAGTCTTTACGCGCTTTTTAAACAGGTCCGGCAGTTCTTTCGTGCCCATGATGCCACGGCGGAAGAACAGCACCACGATCATAATGATAACGGAGAATACCACCATCCGGAAGCCGTTCCGCAGCAGCGGCACCTTGGTCTGCCCGGTGGAGGCAAAATAGGCCAGCCAACCCAACACCACGCCGCAAACGCCTGCCCCCACGCCATATGGCACGCGGGACTTTGCCTTGGGCTTCACCAGCCGGAATACCATCATCGCAAGCAGAAGCACGAAGATCACCGCCATGACCACGATGAACTGGGTCCGGCCCGCCGTGGTGAGAATGGTCTCCTGATCCAAAAATCGCAGCCACCACTCGCTGCACGCGATATACAGGAACGACGCCAAAACGCTTCCGGAAATGGACCCCAGGCCGCCGATGACCACGATCAGCAGGATCTCATAGGTCATGGCAGACTTGAAGATCGCCGCCTGGACCGAAGTCTGATACATGGCCAAAAGGGCGCCGCCGATCCCCGCGAAGAACGAGGAGATGCAGAAGGCCAGCATCTTGTGCCGGGTCAGGTTGATGCCCATGGCCTCCGCGGCGATCTCGTCCTCCCGGATAGCCTTAAAGGCCCGGCCGTAGGAGGAGTTGATGAGCAGCAGCACTATAGCCACGCAGATGCCCACCACCACAAAATAGGCAATGGTAGACTGGAACACCGGGAACTTCCGCAGCAGGTTCGACCCGTTGGTGATGGGGCCCAGCACGTTCCACTGGAACACCGCCCGGATGATCTCCGCAAAGCCCAATGTGGCAATAGCCAGATAGTCGCTCTTGAGGCGAAGCACCGGCAGGCCGATCAGGAACGCGAACACCGCCGCCACCAGGCCCGCCAGGACCAGTGCCACCGGCACAGGAAGCGCAAACTGGATCAGGCCCCCGTCAAAATACTGATACACCGAAGCCCGCTCCGCCGCGGGGATGGTGAACATACCGTAGGTATACGCGCCCAGCAGCATGAATCCCGCCTGTCCCAAGGAGAACAGGCCCGTGAAGCCGTTGAGCATATTCATGGACACCGCGATCAGCGCATAGATGGAGCCCTTTTTCAGCACCATGAACAGCATGGACCAGGAGGCGGGCGCCACCTGCTCGGCAATGCCCACAAACAGGAACACCGCCAAAATAATGATTGCGGTAATGAGCATGCCACGTTTATTTTCCATATGTTTCATCATGGCACCCCCTTAAACCTTCTCCGTGGTCTTTTCACCGAACAGGCCGGTGGGTTTGACCACGAGAATGATGATGAGCAGGGCGAAGGTCACCGCGTCAGAGAAGGTGGCAAGGCCCAGGTTCAGGTTGATGCCGCCCATGGCCAGCATAGCCTCCAGGCCCTTGACAATGTTCTCGCAGATGCCGATGATAAACGCGCCGATGACCGCGCCGGGAATGGAGCCAATGCCGCCGAACACCGCCGCCACAAAGGCCTTGAGGCCCGGCATAGCGCCGGAGGTGTATGTAACGGCCGTATAGTTGGTGAAATACAGCACACTGCCCACTGCCGCCAGGAAAGACCCGATCACAAAGGTCACGCTGATGACCGCGTTGATCTTGATGCCCATGAGCTGGGCGGTGTCATAGTCCTTGGACACGGCCCGCATGGCCATGCCGATCTTGGTGTGGTTGATGAGCATCACCAGGGCGAATACCAGGGCAATCACCAGGAAGGGCGTCACCAGGGTCACCATCTTGGTGGTGGCGGGACCGATGTTCACGGAATCGGAGATCACCGGCACCGTAGGATACTGCTGGGCCAGGCCGCCGGTCACATAGGCCGCCAGATTCTGGAGCAGATAGCTCACACCGATGGCGGAGATCATAATGGACATTCTCGGGGCCGACCGCAGGGGCTTATAGGCCACCCGCTCGATGGCAAAGCCGATGATCACCGTCAAAACCAGCATCAGCGGCATGGAAACATACAACGGCAGGGATGCGGAGAGATACACCATCATCACACCCGCCACCATAAACACATCGCCATGGGCGAAGTTGATGAGCCGCAGAATGCCGTAGACCATGGTATAGCCAATGGCGATCAGCGCGTACTGGCCGCCCACGGAAATGCCCGACAGCAGATACGGAAGGACAACACTCATGGATAAACCTCCTTACAGTTTGGAAAATTTGGGCTGTCTCGAAAAAAGGCCTTCGGCCAGTTTCTTTCGAGGCAGCCCAAAGGCCGTGAAGCCGGAGACCCCGCAGGGTCTCCGGTCCATATCACGTATTTGGGATTAGCCTACGCCCTGCTCCCGCACGAAGTCCCAGGCACCGGTCTCGGTGTTGGCCTTCTTGACGTAAGCGGTGTCGCGGTTGGCGTCGCCGGTCTCGTTGAAGGAGATGGCGCCGGTCACGCCGGTGTAGGTGACGGAGGGCAGAGCCTTCATCACGTCAGCAGCGTTGGTGGTGCCCGCGGCCTTCAGCGCCTCCAGGGCGGTGAAGTAGGCGTCGTAGCCCATGGCGGACACAGCGGAGATCATGTCGTTGCCGCCGTTGTTGGCCATGGCGGTGGAATCCTCGTTCAGATAGGCCTTGAAGCCCTCGTCAAATTCCTTGTTGCCGCCCTCCTGATAGAAGGTGGTCACGTAGATCTGCACGTCCTTGCCCTGGGCAGCGCCGGTGATGACGTTGGAATCCCAGGTATCGCCGGCCAGCAGGGGGATGTTCAGGCCCTGAGCCGCCGTCTGCTCGATGATGTTGGCAGCGGCCTCAGTGGAAACAGGCGCGAAGAACACATCGCAGCCCTGGCTCTTGGCGTTGGTGATGTAAGAGGTGAAGTCAGAGTTGCCCTCGGGGAAGGACTCCTCCACGATCTCGCCGCCCGCGGCGGTGAAGGCCTCCTTGAAGTAGTTGCAAAGGCCCGCGGAGTAGTCGTCGCCCAGCTTAGAGAGGCAGTAGGCCTTCTTGGCCTTCAGCTCATCCTTGGCGAAGTTCGCCAGAACAGTGCCCTGGAAGGGATCCAGGAAGCAGATGCGGAAGTAGTGGTCGTTGCCCTCAGTGACCTGGGGATTGGTGCAGGTGACGCCGATGGCGGGCACGCCGCCGTTGTTAAACACGTCGGAAGCCGCGATGGAAACGCCGGAGCCGTAGGAGCCAAGGGCCACGGCCACGCCGTCGGAAACCAGCTGCTGGGCAGCGGAGGGTCCCTTGTCGTTGGAGGACTGGTTATCCACGATGTCCAGCTCCACGGTGTATGTCTCCCCGCCGATCTCCACGGTGGGCTGCTGCTTGTTGGCATACTGGATGCCCAGGGTCTCCTGCTTGCCGCCGGCGCCGTTGTCGCCGGAAGCGGGCTCGTAGACGCCGATCTTAACGACCTTGTCGCCGGTGTTCGCAGCCGCGGGGGCCTCTGCACCGGAGGCAGCAGCCTCGGCACCGGAAGCGGCGGAGGTCGCAGCCTCGCTGCCGCAGCCGGCAAACACAGCCAGCATCATTGCCACTGCCATCAGCAGGGCAAGCACTCTCTTAGAATTTTTCATGAGATATGATTACTCCTTCACATTAAATTTCCGCACACAGCTTTCCATGTACGGAGTTTGAAGATACGGTTATTATACTGTACTCGACTTGCAGAAATCAACTGATTTTTTCGGTTTTGGCCCAGAAATATCAACAAAAATTGCATTTTTGAATCACTTTCCTTGCACGTTCTTCGGTGAAAAACAAACGTATCCACATTTGTCCGTATATCGTGGACAGCGCGCATCTGCGCAAAAGATTCCCCGCCCAAACGGTGGACGGGGAATCCTTACGCACTTATTCGTACAGCGGGAACCGGGCGGTCAGCGCCTCCACCCGGGAAAGAACATCGGCTTTCTTATGTTCAAAGTCAAAGACGCAGTCCGCGATGCAGCCAGCAATGACGTCCATCTCCGCTTCGCCCATGCCCCGGGTGGTAACGGCGGGGGTGCCCAGACGCAGGCCGGAGGTGACGAAGGGGCTGCGCTTTTCGCCGGGGACGGTGTTCTTGTTGGCGGTGATGTGCACCTCGTCCAGATTGTGCTCCAGCTCCTTGCCGGTGCATTCCTCGTCGGTGAGGTCCACCAACATCAGGTGGTTATCGGTGCCGCCGGAGACCAGCTTCACCCCACGCTCCATCAGCCCCGCCGCCATGGCCTTGGCGTTAACA
>CABSAB010000122.1 GCA_902475515.1 uncultured Eubacteriales bacterium
AACTTCCGGAGGTACTCCTCCAGCCACTCGACGATTTTCATGTCCAGGTGGTTGGTGGGCTCGTCCAAAAGCAAGATCTCCGTCTCCTCCAGCAGGAGCCTTGCCAGGTTCACCCGGGTCTTTTCCCCGCCGGAGAGCATGGAGAACTGCTGTCCCCGCATCTGGGTGGGAATGCCCAGGCCGTTGCAGATCTTGTCCACATTCACGTCCATGTCGTAGCCGCCCCCGGCCTGATAGCGGGCCGTGAGCTTGTCGTAATCCCGCAGCACCTGATCGGTGGGATTCTCCGCCATCTGCCCCTCCAGCTGCTCCATGCGCTTCCGGATGGAATCCAGCTCGGAAAAGGCACAGCGAAGCACCCGCTCTACCGTGAAATCCGCCGGGTATCTGGGAATCTGGGAGATCAGCCCGATCTTCTTCCCGGAGGCAATCTCCACGGTACCCTCGTCATAGCCGATCTCCTCCGTGAGGATGCGGAACACCGTGGTCTTTCCGGCGCCGTTTTTGCCGAGCAGCCCCACCCGTTCCCCCTGCTGCACCTCAAAGCTGAGGCCGTCCAGCAGATTTTTTCCGACCTCGAAGGATTTGACCAAATCTTTTACAAATATATCTACCATAGTGTTTACCCTTAAAAAATGCTGTCCCAAAGGAACTCCTCTGGGACAGCGTGTTTGTTTATCTTACCCGCGGGAGTAGTTGGGCGCTTCCTTGGTGATGGTAATATCGTGGGGGTGGCTCTCGATGAGGCCCGCACTGGTGATGCGCACGAACTGTCCCTTGGCCTGCAGGTCCCCGATGGTGGGGCAGCCGCAGTAGCCCATGCCGGAGCGGATGCCGCCCAGCAGCTGATACACCGTATCCGAAAGGCTTCCCTTGTAGGGCACACGGCCCTCCACGCCCTCGGGCACCAGTTTGGAGTTGCCCTCCTGGAAATACCGGTCCTTGCTGCCCTTGGCCATAGCCGACAGGGAGCCCATGCCCCGGTATACCTTGAACTGGCGGCCCTGATAGATCTCCGTCTCGCCGGGGCTTTCCTCGCAGCCCGCCAGCATGGAGCCCATCATGATGGTGCTTGCACCGGCGGCCAGCGCCTTAACGATGTCGCCGGAATATTTGATACCACCGTCGGCGATGATCGGAATACCGTATTCCTTGGCCGCGCAGGCCGCATCGTAAATGGCCGTGATCTGTGGCACGCCGATGCCCGCCACCACGCGGGTGGTGCAGATGGAGCCCGGGCCGATGCCCACCTTCACGCAGTCGGCCCCCGCCTCGATGAGGGCCTTGGTGCCCCCCGCCGTGGCCACGTTGCCCGCAATGAGCTGCGCGCCCGGGAACTGCTTCTTAATATTCTTGACACACTCGATGATGTTCCTGGAGTGGCCGTGGGCGCTGTCCAATGCCAGCACGTCCGCCCCCGCTTCCAGCAGGCCCCCGGCCCGCTGTACCACATCCTCCGTGACGCCGATGGCCGCGCCGCAAAGGAGCCGTCCGGAATCGTCCCGGGCGGAGTTGGGGTACTTGTCCGCTTTCTCGATGTCCTTGATGGTAATGAGGCCCTTAAGCCGGAAGTTCTTGTCCACAATGGGCAGCTTTTCGATCTTGTTCTTCCGGAGGATCTCCGTGGCCTCCGCCAGGGTGATGCCCTCCTGGGCCGTCACCAGATGCTCATGGGTCATGACCTCGGAAATGGGCCGGGAGAAATCCGTTTCAAACTTCATGTCCCGGTTGGTGATAATGCCCACCAGCTTCCGGTCCTCCACGCAGATGGGCACACCGGAGATGCGGTACTTGCCCATGAGGTTGTCCGCGTCCTGGAGGGTGTTGTCCGGGGCCAGATAGAAGGGGTCTGTGATGACGCCGTTTTCCGAGCGCTTCACCATATCCACCTGCTCGATCTGCTCCTCGATGGTCATGTTCTTATGGATGATGCCAATGCCGCCCTCCCGGGCCATGGCAATGGCCATTTTGTACTCGGTGACCGTGTCCATGGCGGAAGACAGCAGCGGAATATTCAGGTGGATCTTCTTTGTAAGCTGGGTCCCCAGCTGGATTTGCCTGGGTACGACCTCGCTTGCCGCAGGGATCAGCAGCACATCGTCAAAGGTCAGCCCTTCCTTGTAGAACTTCTGTGCCGGGTTGTCGTTTACCATCATACAAACCTCTCCTTTTCATATATTCCGTAGCATCTAAACGTATTTTATATATTTTACTCGGAATCTTCCCCTTCGTCAAGGCTATTTCCGGGATCCATCTGAAATTGTAGGATTGCCTCAAACCGGCGTGCTCCATCCCCGCCGCATCCGTCAATATAGCAACGGTCCTCCTCCAGCTGCCGACAGATGTCCATAGATTCCCCCGGCAGGCACTCCTGGGAATAATTCAGCTGCATTTCAGCGATAAACCTTCCCCGCAGTTCTTCCGGCGTCAGTGCGTCGATCAGCACATCGGCATACTTTGTATTGTTCATGTGGCCGTTGATATCCAGATCGCTGTAGCGGACGGTCTTGGTATAGCGGTATTCCCGCTCCTTGGGGGTGCGGATCAGCTTCAGCTGCCGGTCCTTTACAGTCTCCGGCACCGGAGCGGACGCAATATGTTCCACCCCCGTGGGCCGCAGCATCTTCCGGCTCTCGATATCCGCCACGATCCAGGCGGACACTGCCTCGCCCACGGGCTTTCCATCCACCGTCAGGTCGAAATCCCGGTATACGGTCAGTCCGCCCGCCCCCCGGTGCCAGGTCCGGATGGTCACGGTCTCCCCCATGTGCAGGGGCCTGTCCAGCCGGTACCAGACCCGGGCCAGCATCCAGACCGCGTGATATTCCCGCGTCAGATAGTCCCGGCCCATGTCCAGCCGGTCCGCATGGTCCGTCGCCAGGTCTTGGAAAAACTGCAGCAGTGCCGCCGGCCGGCAGTTTCCATAGGCATCCACCTCTGTGGAGGTGATCGTAAAATTCTGTTCTAACATTTCATGTTGCACCCTGTGCCGCCTCCGTTTGCATTTGCAGCTGGTATTTTCGCTGAAAATTTAGTATAATCATTATACACAAAATAGAACGAGGAATCAAGGAGGACACGCCCTATGGCAGAGCAGCTTTATACCATCCCCATCAACGAGGCGTTCAAGGAATACGACGGCTGTCCCATGTGCAATCTCCGGCGGAAGCTGGAAGCCCAGAGCCTCAGCTATATCATGGGTGCGGCCATGATGGAGCCGGACATCCGCATTGTCACAAATAAGCTGGGCTTCTGCCGCTCCCATTTTCACGATATGCTGCACATGGGCAACCGCCTGAGCCTGGCGCTGATGCTGGAAAGCCACCTGCAATATTTAACGGAAGCCCTCCCCGTCCCGAAGGAAAAGAAGCCCGGCCGCCTGGGCAAGCTCAAAAAATACGACGGCGATTCTCCGGCCCCGGCGTTCCTTTCCCAGGCGGGGAGCTGCTACGTCTGCCAGCGTGTGGCGGATTTTGAGGGCAAATATATCTCCAACGTGCTCTATATCTATAAAAAAGACCCCGCTTTCCGGGAAAAGCTGGAGAAGCAGCCCTATTTCTGCCTGGAGCATGCGGGCCTGCTGCTGCAGGAGGGACAGCGTTCCCTCCATGAGGCGGATTACCTGACCTTCTCCCAGACGGTCCTTGGGCTGACACAGAACCACCTGGCTACCCTCCGGAAGAACGTCACCGCTTTCTGCCGGAGCTTCGACCATGAGAATGCGGGCAAGCCCCTGGATGCTGCCACCCGGCAGTCGGTGGAATCCGCCGTGGCCTTTCTCTCCGGAGAATTTGAGCGCTGAACTGCCGCCTGCGGGACAACCCCATCCCGTTTCCAATTTCAAAAATAGAACACTCCTGCTCGATTGGTCTCAATGGGCCAATAAAGCAGGAGTGTTTACGTTTAACCGCTGAAAATTATCCTTCTTGAAAACCGTAATTCCTCACATGGAAATAATACCGCTGTTTTTCAGCTGGAGCTGGAGCTTGTCTGCGATCAGCGCGATAAATTCAGAGTTCGTCGGCTTTCCCTTGGTGTTGGACACCGTAAAGCCGAAATACTTCTGAAGGGTCTCCAGGTCGCCGCGGTCCCACGCCACCTCGATGGCATGACGGATCGCGCGCTCCACCCGGGAAGACGTGGTGCCGAAGGCATCCGCCACCATGGGATACAAGGTCTTGGTAATGGAGTTGATCACATCCATATCCTCCACCGCCATGATGATGGCATACCGCAGATACTGGTAGCCCTTGATATGCGCCGGCACGCCGATCTCGTGGATCACATTGGTCACCAGGGTTTCCACAGCATTCTGGCGAAACATTCCGGGAACATTGCTCCCGTTCTGGCCTCCGGACAGGCGCAGCATATTCACTGTCTGCACCACCGCATCCAAATTACAGGGCTTGAGCATGAAGGATGCCACATGATATTTTCCCATCTGCTGCATCATATATTCACTGGAAAAGCTGCTGACAGCCATGACCAGGGGATGCACGCTCCCCTTTTCCAATTTCCCAAGCACACCAATACCGTCGAGCTGTACAAGCATCGGGTCCATGATCAGAATATCCGCCGCGTGCTTTTGCACCAGACGGACCACTTCCTCCCCATCGCCGGAAATGGCGACCACCTCATAGTCACCACACTCCGTCAGGCTTTCCTTCAGGGACCGGGCAAAGGCTTCGTTGTTGTCGGCAATGACAACCCGCAGGATTGTTTGCATAAATAAAGATCCTCCCTCGCCGCCGGAACCCCTGGCTCCGACGCCGTCAAAGTTTTTTAGTAAGCTTACGCCAATAATTTACCATAAAAAGTCAATTTGTGCAATGATTCCGGACCCCGTTTCAACCGTTTATTTATCGAAGCCTTTCGACATTTTCCGCAGAGCCGAACACTCGGGCCAAGTGCCTGCATTCCCTTGGCGTTACGCGCCTTCTTTCAGAGGCGCAGCAGCGATCTCAAAGGGAATTCGCCGTTCTCGGCTTACCTTAATTGCAAAAATCGTAAATGCTGCGGTCATGGAAAGACCCATATCTGAGCAGGCCTGTTCCATTCTCCGTTTCAGTTCCTCATCCATACGAAAATTAACCATAACCTGAGCCATAAAACTGCCTCCTTTCTGACGCCAATATAGCACAATCGTTTTATCATGTCAAGCATTTTTATATTATTTATCTTTACAATATAATTTATTATAATTCATTATAACTATACCACGTAAATATACAAGCAGGTCCCGAAGCTTCTGCTCCGGGACCTGCCGTCATGCCGCCTCCAGCATATTCTCGATGAATATTCCATACCCTACCTCGGGATCGCTGACCAGCACATGGGTCACCGCGCCGATGATCTTTCCGTTTTGCAGAATAGGACTTCCGCTCATGCCCTGCACGATCCCGCCGGTAAGCTCCAGCAGCTTCGGATCTGTGACCTTGATCATC
>CABSAB010000123.1 GCA_902475515.1 uncultured Eubacteriales bacterium
TCCTCTACACCGAAGGCGAGCACAAATTTGGCTACACCGGCCCTGACAACCGCCTGCGAGTCTCTCTGCGGGCGCTGGACGAGGAACGTTCCATTCCCCACTTCCCGGAGCAGTCCTTCAAGGTCATGGAAAAGCTGCGCCCCGGCGAAATCGTGCCCATTGACATTCAGATTTGGCCCACAGGCGTCAAGTTCAAAGCCGGACAGAAACTGCGTCTGGTCATCGCCGGCTACGACTATATGGGGCATCCCCTCCCCGGCGGCGAAGGTACCCGCTTCCGCCCGGACAATAAGGGCCTCCACGTGATCCACACTGGCGGGCAGTACGATTCCTTCCTGTCGATCCCGACCATCTGATCTTGCCTCCGCCTGCGGCTTTCTTGTTCACCGCAAGCCGGATCTCCCTTGAGAACACGGGGCGGCTGCAAAGCAATGCAGCCGCCCCGTCTGCGCTTCAAACCGGTCTGCCCCCCCACCCATACAGGAAATTTTTTCACGATCTATTTGACTTTTCGCCTATATCAGATATAATGATGTTTAAAGTAATACAAGATACAAGGAGTGTGGGATTTATGGCCATCCAGCCGATCAAGCGCCAGAATGTCAGCGAGCTGGTGTTCAATCAAATGCAGGAGATGATCGTCAGCGGTGAATGGGCCCCGGGCAGCAAAATCTCCTCAGAAAACGAGCTGGCTTCCCAAATGGGCGTCAGCCGGGTCACCATCCGCAGCGCCATTCAAAAGCTCTCCAGCCTGGGCTTGGTGGAGAGCCGCCACGGTGAGGGCACCTATGTCTGCAAAATGGACGGCACACAGTATTTCAATTCCATCCTGCCCATGATTGTTCTCTCCAAACCCAACCGGGAGGCTCTGCACGAGTTCCGCAGCATCATTGAATCCGCCTGCGCCATGCTGGCGGCTCAGCGTATTACACCGGAGCAAATGGCGGAACTGAAAAAGACCATTGCCAATATGGAAGAAAACCAGAATGATCCCGAGGCCGCGGCAGCCAGTGACATGGCTTTTCATAAGGGCATTGCCAACGCCACCGGAAATCCCTATATCATCCAGGTATTCGATATTTTAGAGACCATCTTCACCAAAAGCCTGGTGGAGAATATCCATCATATGGGCACCGCGCCCGGCGTCCGCTTCCATGGAGAGATCTGTCAGGCTCTGGCGGAAAAGGACAGCGCCAAGGCCCGCAAGCTCATGGAAGAGCATCTGCAGGTAACTCACGAGACCATGTCCCGCCTGCTGGAGAACCCCTCATGAAGAAGTTCCTTCTGATCCCGGACTCCTTTAAGGGCACCATGTCCTCCTTGGAGATCTGCGCCATCATGGCCGATGTTCTGGCAGAGCATTTCCCCTCAGCGGAAATCCGGTCGATCCCTGTCGCCGACGGCGGCGAGGGTACGGTGGACGCCTTTCTCACCGCTATGGGTGGGGAAAAGGTTTTTCTAACGGTCACCGGCCCCCTGGGCGATCCGGTGGATGCCTTTTATGGCCGGATCGGCGATACTGCCATCATTGAAATGGCTGCCGCCGCCGGGCTTCCGCTGATCCCCGGACAGCTGGACCCCGAAGGTGCCACCACCTACGGCGTGGGTGAGCTGATGCGCCATGCCCTCGCCCATGGCGCAGCGCACTTGGTTGTAGGCCTGGGCGGAAGCGCCACCACCGACGGAGGCTGCGGCGCCGCGGCGGCTTTGGGTGTGCGGTTTTATAATGCCGCAGGCGAAGCCTTCGTCCCTGTGGGCGGAACGTTAAAGGATATTGCAGCCATCGACTTGTCCCGCCGGGACCCGGCTCTGGATACCGCCGAGGTCGTGACCATGTGCGACATTTCCAATCCGCTGACAGGACCTCAAGGCGCGGCCTTTGTATTCTCCCCGCAGAAAGGGGCGGACGAAGCGGCGGTGGAGCGGCTGAACGCAGGGCTTGTACATCTTGCCGCGGTTGTCCGCACCCGGCTTCACCGGGAGATCGAAACCATGCCCGGTGCCGGAGCAGCCGGCGGCATGGGCGGCGGCATGGCGGCGTTTTTGGACAGCCGTCTGGAAATGGGCATCGAGACGGTGCTGAACACCGTTGGATTTGACGCCCTGCTGCAAGGCACCTCTCTGGTCTTCACCGGTGAGGGCAAGATCGACAGCCAGAGCCTGGGCGGCAAAGTCGTGATCGGCGTTGCCCAGCGGGCCAAGGCACAAAAGGTCCCGGTGATCGCCGTGGTGGGCGATATCGGCGATCCCATTGAGGCTGCCTATGACCGGGGCGTCACAGGCATATTCAGCATCAACCGCGTGGCAGTACCCTATACCCAGGCAAAGCCCCGGGCCAAGGAGGACCTGCGCCGGACCATGGACAATCTGTGCCGCCTGCTGAAAAGCCTCCCGGCTCTGCCCCACTGATTTATTTTTTCATCTGCAGGTATGACATCCTACAAAGCAAATAAAATCTTTTTGGCCGCTTGACAAACTACGGGCCATGGAGTACTATAATCGTAGGATGTATTACAACCAAACTTTTCGAATTTGAAAGGGGAAGTCATTATGAAAGAGTCTATCCATAAGTATTTCAAGGTCGGCACCATCCAGTGGATGAGCTATCCCAACCGGGACCCCATGGAATCCCTAAAGGCCATCTGCAAGGATGATTACTTTGACGCCATCGAGCTCAAGGGCTACGGCGAGAAAAACGCCGAGGCCAAGGCCCTGCTGGACCAGAGCCACCTGAAGGTCTGCTACGGCGCACAGCCCCGGCTGCTGGGTCCCAAGCTGAATCCCAACGATATCGACGAGGAAGGCCGCAAAAAGGCCGAGGCCACCCTGCTGGAAGCCATCGATGAGGCGGAGTATCTGGGTGCCGGCGGCATCGCCTTCCTGGCTGGAAAATGGTCCCCCGAGACCAAGGACCAGGCCTATGCCCAGCTCTTAAAGACCACCCGCAATCTCTGCGATTACGCCGCCACCAAGAGCATGTCGGTAGAGCTGGAGGTCTTTGACTTTGACATGGACAAGGCCGCCCTGATCGGTCCTGCCCCCTATGCCGCCAAGTTCGCGGCGGATATGCGCACCACCCATAATAACTTCGGCCTGCTGGTGGACCTGAGCCACTTCCCCACCACCTATGAGACCAGCCGCTTTGTGGTCCGGACCTTGCGGCCCTATATCACCCACAAAGCGGCTGGTCTCATAGGTGGTGGGGAACCCCCGAGCTGGTGGATTATCTGAAAGTCCTCAAGGAGGAGGGCTTCTTCAACGCCGAGGAACCCTATGTGCTCTCCATGGAAGTCACTTTGCGCCCCGGTGAGGATGAAGACATTGTGCTGGCCAACACCAAGCGTGTGCTGAACCGCGCCTGGGCGCTGGTGTAATGGAGGGCTTCCTATGAAAATTGTAATCCTGGACGGATATACCGAAAACCCCGGCGACCTGAGCTGGGAGAAGCTTGGCGAGCTTGGAGACCTGACGGTCTATGACCGCACCCCTGTGGACGATCAGGCGGAGATCATCCGCCGTATCGGCGACGCCGAGGTAGTGTTTTCCAACAAGACCCCCATTACAAAGGACATCATCGACGCCTGCCCCAACATGAAGTTTATCAGCCTGCTGGCAACAGGCTACAACGTAATTGACTACGAATACGCCGGGAAAAAGGGCATCCCCGTCACCAATGTTCCCGCCTACGGCACCGCCGCCGTGGGCCAGTTCACCATCGCCCTGCTGCTGGAGATCTGCCACCATATTGCCCATCACAGCCAGACGGTGCATGATGGGAAATGGACCAATAGCACCGACTTTTGCTACTGGGATCATCCCCTGATTGAACTGGACGGCAAGACCCTGGGCGTCATCGGTTTCGGCCGCATCGGCCGCCAGACCGCGAAGATCGCAAAGGCCCTGGGCATGAACATCCTCGCCACTGGCAGCAAGCCCTGCCCCGAGGGTGAAGCCCTGGCCACCTATGTGGACCTTGACACGCTGCTGACAAACGCCGACGTGATCTCCCTCCACTGCCCCCTGTTCCCGGAGACCCAGGGCATCATCAACAAGGAGACCATCGCCAAAATGAAGGACGGGGTCATCCTGCTGAACACCTCCCGCGGTCCCCTGCTGGTGGAGGAGGACGTGGCTGCAGCCCTGAACACCGGCAAGATCGCCGCCGCAGGAATGGACGTGGTCTCCAAGGAGCCTATCACCGCGGATAATCCCCTGCTGTCTGCAAAGAACTGCTTTATCACGCCCCACATCGCCTGGGCACCCAAGGAGAGCCGCCAGCGCATCATGGACTGCGCCGTGGAAAATGCCAAGGCATATCTGGCGGGTACGCCTATCAACGTGGTAAATCTCTGAGACAGCTATCTGATATATTTAAGGAGGCATTTTCATGCCAATGACCAAAGAACGGGTGCAGGAGCTTACCGAACTGTGCCGCCGGTTCCGGGTGGATGTGCTCCGGGCCATCAACCGGGCCCAGAGCGGCCACTGCGGCGGCAGCCTGTCCGTCTGTGAGATCCTGACGCTGCTTTATCAGGAAAAAGCACATCTGGACCCCAAAAATCCCTCGGACCCCAACCGTGACCGCATCATTCTCGGCAAAGGCCACGCAGCCCCCATGCAGTACATCAATCTCGCCCATCTGGGCTATTTTCCGAAATTGGATATGGATAATCTACGCCAGTTTGGCTGCCATTTGCAGGGGCATCCCTCCTTCCACACCCCCGGCGTGGAGATGCCCTCCGGCCCCCTGGGCATCGGCCTGGGTGCCGCACAGGGCATGGCCCTGGGGCTGCGGCTCCAGAACAGCCCTGCCCATGTCTATGCAGTGCTGGGTGACGGCGAGATCAACGAGGGGACTGTCTGGGAGAGCGCCATGTCCTGCGCCAAGTATGGCCTTGATAACCTCACCGCCATTTTGGACTATAACAAGGTCCAGCTGGACGGCACCAATGACGAGGTCATGCCCCTGGGCGATGTGGCGGCCAAGTGGGCGTCCTTCGGCTGGAATGTGATCCGCTGTGATGGACACGATATTTCTGCCCTCAGCGATGCGGTGGATGCCGCCCTTGCGCACAAGGGCCAGCCCACCATCCTCATTGCCGACACCATCAAGGGCAAGGGCGTCAGCTTTATGGAGGGCAAGAGCAGCTGGCACGGCGCCGCCCTCTCTGACGAAAATCTCAGCCTTGCGCTGAAAGAACTGGAGGTGTGAGCGTTGGCAAAAGCAATTCGTGAAATTTATGGCGAGACCCTGGCAAAGCTGGGGAACACCATGGAAAATCTGGTGGTCCTGGACGCGGATGTGGCCGGCTCCACCAAGTCTGCCCTGTTCCAGGCGGCACACCCGGAGCGCTTTTTTGACATAGGCATTGCGGAATCCAACATGGCCGCCACGGCGGCAGGCCTTGCCACCACCGGCTATGTGCCCTTT
>CABSAB010000124.1 GCA_902475515.1 uncultured Eubacteriales bacterium
TCTGCCAACAACCTGCTCCGTCCCCAGGACGGACAGCCTGTCACCGTGCCCACCCAGGATATGATCCTCGGTACCTACTACCTGACCATCGTCCGGGAGGACGAGGAGGGTGCAGGCAAGGTGTTCTCCTCCGCCGATGAGGCCATGCTGGCGTATGAATCCAAGGTGGTGGGTCTCCATGCCCCCATCAAGGTCCGTATGACCGGCACCCTGGACGGCCAGGAGAAGAGCCGTATCGTAGACGCCACCGTGGGACGGTTGATCTTCAACAATGCCATCCCCCAGGACCTGGGCTATGTGGACCGCACCGATCCCGAGAAGTTCCTGGACCTGGAAGTGGGCTTCAGCGTCGGCAAGAAGCAGCTGTCCACCATCATCGACAAGTGCATCCGCAAGCATGGCTTTACCATCTCCACGGAGATGCTGGATAACGTCAAGGCCCTGGGCTACAAGCATTCTACCCTGGCTGCTCTGACGGTCTCTATTGCGGATATGACCATCCCCGAGGCCAAGTATACCCTGGTAGCCGAGGCGGAGAAAGAGGTCGTCAAGATCGACCGCCAGTACAAGCGGGGCTTCATCACCAACGACGAACGCTACCGCCTGACCGTCTCCCAGTGGGAGGAGACCACCAACCAGGTCTCCGACGCCCTGCAGAAGAATCTGGGCCGGTTCAACCCCATCTACATGATGGCGGACTCCGGCGCCCGAGGCTCTATGAGCCAGATTCGTCAGCTGGCCGGTATGCGCGGCCTGATGGCCAACACCTCCGGTAAGACCATCGAGATTCCCATTAAGTCTAACTTCCGTGAGGGCCTGTCCGTTCTGGAATACTTCATTGCCTCCCGAGGCGCTCGAAAGGGCCTGACCGATACTGCCCTCCGTACCGCCGACTCCGGTTATCTGACCCGCCGTTTGGTGGATGTGGCGCAGAACATCATCATTCGCCAGAAGGACTGCGGCACCACCGAGGGCATCGAGGTGGCGGAGATCACAGAGAAGGGCGCTGTGGTAGATCCCTTCGGCAACCGCATCCGGGGCCGTTATCCCCTGGAGGATATTTGCGATCCCGAGACCGGCGAGCTGCTGATCCCCAAGGACCATCTGATGATGGAGGAGGACGCCAAGCTGCTGGAGGCGCATGGCATCCACTCCGTGCGCATCCGCACCGTCCTGGGCTGCAAGGCCCGCAGCGGCGTGTGCGCCCGGTGCTACGGCATGAACCTAGCCACCTCTGAGGAGGTCAACATGGGCGAGGCAGTCGGCATCATCGCAGCCCAGTCCATCGGTGAGCCCGGTACTCAGCTGACCATGCGTACCTTCCACACCGGCGGCGTCGCCGGAGACGATATCACCCAGGGCCTGCCCCGCGTTGAGGAGCTGTTTGAGGCCAGAAAGCCCAAGAAGATGGCCCAGCTGGCGGAGATCTCCGGCAAGGTCTCCATCGACGAGAGCCACCGGACGGCCTACCGCCCCGTGACCATCACTGCCGAGGACGGCGAGGTCAAGCAGTATCAGATCCCCTACAGCATGGGCCTCAGAGTGGTGGACGGCGACTATGTCAGCCGCGGTGACCGCATCACCGACGGCTCCCTGAGCCCCCACGATGTGCTGCGCATCTCCGGCCTGGAGGCGGTCCAGAACTACCTGATCCAGGAGGTCCAGGCGGTGTACCGTCAGCAGGGCGTTGATATCAACGATAAGCATATCGAGATCATCGTCCGCCAGATGATGCGCAAGGTCAAGGTGGAGGATGCGGGTGACACCGATCTGCTCACCGGCAGTACCATCGACGTGTTTGAGTATGAGGATGCCAATGCCGCCGTTCAGGCCCGCATTGACGCCGGGGAGGAAGGCCTCCAGCTGGCCACCCGGAGCCTCCTGCTCATGGGTATCACGAAAGCGTCTCTGGCAACAGAATCCTTCCTGTCCGCGGCTTCCTTCCAGGAGACCACCAAGGTCCTCACGGACGCGGCTATCAAGGGCAAGATCGATCCGCTGGAGGGTCTCAAGGAGAACGTGATCATTGGTAAGCTCATCCCCGCCGGTGCGGGTATGACGGTCTACCGGGATTACGACATCGGCATTTCGCCGGAGTCTCCTGTGACCCAGGATATGATCGATAACGAGCAGTTTTAAGTAAAAAAACAGCGTCCGGTTCCGGGCGCTGTTTTTTGTGTAGTCGGGATGCGGCGGGGCCGGTAGATAATGCGGATTCGCCGGAGGCACAGAGATGCAATTGCAAATTTGATAAAAGTGTCTCCATAAATACATATAAGGAGAAACCTCAGACCACCGTGCCATCTGGGAGCGTGAAAACGATATCGACCGTACATCCAAGCGCAGATGCTAATTCAGCAATATTTTTCTCCGTAAAATTTCCTCAAGACATTTTGTTACATAGATTTTGTGGTGTTTGATGTGAAGCATAAGCCAACTCGTTCAGGTTCATGTCTCGCCGGCGCATAATCAGTCGAAGCTTTTCAGAAACCGTCATTTTCATGAAATCACCTCTTATATATGAACATACATAGATTTCGATGAGTTGTCAAAGGTTGATTTTCAGAGTGAATCGGTCGTGTCAAGGATTTCATGGCACATGACATGGATTCGTGTATTATTTTTTGCTGTGTTCAACTTCATCCGGCAAGTTGCCTCCGGCCAAATGCCCGAAATCCATGAATTTATGCAAAATGATGTGCATGAAACTATTGACGGACGGGCATAATTTTGGTATAATCTTTTCGTTTGTGAGCAGGCAAATTGCGCCAAAATGCGAAAGGAGGCGGCAAAATGCTCGAAGAGCTTCAGACAAAACAGAAGGTCGTCGGCCTCAAGCAGCTCCGCAAAGCCCTCACCGAGGGCCGCGCCGCCAAGGTCTTTTTGGCACAGGACGCCGACCCAAAGCTGCTGGGCCCCATCCGGGAGGCCTGCGAGGGCGGTGGCGTTCCCATGGAGGAGGTCCCCACCATGGCAGAGCTTGGAAAAGCCTGCGGCATCGAGGTGGGCGCGGCGGTGGCCGGGCTCCTCAAAAATCCCTGATCCCAGCGGGCATTTGCCCGGGATAATATAAACCATCTCAGGAAAGGAGGAAAATCATGCCTACTTTTAACCAGCTCGTGAGAAAGGGCAGAGAGACTACCATGACAAAGTCCACTGCCCCCGCACTGCAGAAGGGCCTCAACACCCTGAAGAACGTTCCCACCGATTTGTCTTCTCCCCAGAAGAGAGGCGTGTGCACCGCTGTTCGTACCACGACCCCGAAGAAGCCGAACTCCGCGCTTCGGAAGATCGCCCGTGTACGTCTTACCAACGGTTATGAGGTGTCCGCGTATATCCCCGGTGTGGGCCACAACCTTCAGGAGCATTCCGTGGTTCTGATCCGCGGCGGCCGTGTGAAGGATCTTCCTGGTGTTCGTTACCACATCATCCGTGGTACCCTCGATACCCAGGGCGTCCAGGGCCGTATGCAGAGCCGCAGTAAGTACGGCGCTAAGAAGCCCAAGGCCGGCAAGAAGTAATTCCTGCCCCCGCAACAACAAGCATTTTGCGCATTCGCGCAAGGCACTGCCTTGCCCTGAGTCGTTTTGATATATACATTGAGACCTCTCGGCAGGCACCAACAAAGGCTTTGCTTTTGAAGTACCTATGAAATCATATTATGAAGGAGGGAAGCGAAGTGCCCAGAAGAGGTAACGTTCCGAAGAGAGAAGTTCTCCCGGATCCAATCTATAATTCAGTTCTGGTTACAAAGCTGATCAACAGCGTTATGCTGGATGGCAAGAAGGGCGTTGCTCAGAAGGTCGTCTACGATGCATTCAAGATCGTGGAGGAGAAGACCGGCAAGAGCGGCCTGGAAGCCTTTACTCAGGCTATGGAAAATGTCATGCCGTCCCTGGAGGTCAAGGCCCGCCGTGTGGGCGGTGCCACCTATCAGGTGCCCATGGAGGTCCGGCCTGAGCGCAGACAGACACTCGGCCTCCGCTGGCTGACGGATTACAGCCGCAAGCGTTCCGAGAAGACAATGCGGGAAAGACTGGCTGGCGAGATCATGGACGCTTGCAACAGCGTCGGTGGAGCCGTGAAAAAGCGTGAGGAAACCCACAAGATGGCCGAAGCCAACAAAGCCTTCTCCCACTACCGCTGGTAAGATAGGAGCACAGAAATGGCGAGACAAGTTACTCTGGAGAAAACCAGAAATATCGGCATCATGGCTCATATTGATGCCGGTAAAACAACAACCACAGAACGTATTTTGTTCTACACCGGTGTGAATCACAAGATCGGCGAGACCCACGATGGTTCCGCCACCATGGACTGGATGGCCCAGGAGCAGGAGCGCGGCATTACCATTACCTCCGCCGCCACCACATGCTTCTGGTCTGGTTCCAACCATCAGTATGATAAGCACCGAATCAATATTATCGACACCCCGGGCCACGTGGACTTCACCGTTGAGGTGGAGCGCTCCCTCCGTGTGCTCGACGGCTCCGTGACAGTCCTTTGCGCAAAGGGCGGCGTGGAGCCCCAGTCTGAGACCGTTTGGCGTCAGGCTGACAACTACCGGGTCCCCCGCATGATCTACGTCAACAAGATGGACATCATGGGCGCGGACTTCTTCAACGTGCTGCACATGGTCCATGACCGCCTGAAGTGCAACGCCGTTGCCATTCAGCTCCCCATCGGCTCCGAGGATTCCTTCAAGGGCATCATCGACCTGGTGGAGATGAATGCCGACGTGTACTACGACGATCTGGGACAGGACATGCGTGTGGAGGAGATCCCCGCGGATATGATGGATCTGGCGCAGGAGTATCGCGAGAAGCTCCTGGATGCCGTTTCCGACATTGACGAGGAGATCATGATGATGGTCCTGGAGGAGCAGGATGTTCCCGCGGATATGATCCGTGCCGCACTCCGTAAGGGCTGCGTGGAGAACACCCTGGTACCCGTAACCTGCGGTACCTCTTATAAGAATAAGGGCGTGCAGAAGCTGCTGGATGCCATCATCGACTTTATGCCCTCTCCGCTGGACATTCCCGCCATCAAGGGCGTGAATCCTGATACGGATGAGGAGGACGAGCGTCCTGCCGATGATAACGCACCGTTTTCCGCCCTGGCCTTTAAGATCGCCACCGACCCCTATGTGGGCCGCCTCAGCTTCTTCCGGGTCTATTCCGGTCAGCTGGACAAGGGTTCTGCGATCCTCAACAGCACCAAGAAGCAGAGCGAGCGCATGGGCCGTATCCTCCAGATGCATGCGAACCACCGGGAGGATATCGACCATGTTTACACCGGCGACATCGCCGCGGCGGTTGGCCTGAAGAACACCACCACCGGCGACACCCTGTGTGATCCCAATCATCCTATTATCCTGGAGTCCATGGA